>JANOKV010000033.1:0-2351 GCA_031419415.1 Hyphomicrobiales bacterium
CGGCCCCAAAGTAAAACGCCTCATGGACCCCGCCGCCTCCCGCATCCGCTTCCGCCTCCAAACCCTCGGCCACGCGTGAAAATCGGTCGCGATTCGAATAGTTCAGCGGACTGCAACCAATGCTCCTCCTGATCGAAAAGCAGCATTGCCGTCCGCTGCAATCCGAGATCGTCCGGTGGATGAAAAAATCATCAATGAAATAAGCTATTTTTATTGCCCAACGTCGTCCGTTGGCATCCGGAAAAAATGCGGGTATCGGAGAGGGTATCGAAAACCGGGATACCCGCATTATGGCTTTGACCGACGCTAAGATCCGCAATGCAAAAGCGATCGACAAATCAATCAAGCTCACTGATGCCGGCGGGCTCTATCTTGATGTGCGCCCGACGGGTGCCAAGCTATGGCGTTACCGCTATCGGATTGCCGGTAAGGAGAACCTGTTCGCTGTCGGCGACTATCCGGCACTGAGTTTGGCTGAGGCGCGGGCCAAGCGAGCGGAGGCGCGGGAGTTGGTCAAGAGAGGAATTCACCCGTCGCACGAACGGCAAGCCACTCGACTGATGGACCAATCGGCGAACGCGAATACCTTCGAGGCGGTAGGTAGGGAGTGGATCGAGAAGAAGAAACCGACATGGACCCCGTACTATCTTCGCCAAGTTGAGCGTTTTCTTGCTTCCGATGTGTTTCCCTTTGTTGGGCCGCTGCCCATTCGGAGCGTGACGGCCGCGCACCTGCTCGAGATCGTGCACCGCATTGAAGGGCGCGGTGCCGAGACCGTGGCGCTGATGGTTCGCCAGTGGTCGTCCGCAATTTTCCGCTACGCAGTGGCGACTTTGCGGGCCGACACTGATCCAGCAGCGGCATTGAAAGGGGCGATCCACCGGCCCAGAACCAAGCACGCCAAACCATTGTCGCGTAATCAGATTGCGGACTTTGTAAAGGCCGTTGATGCCTACGGTGGGTATCGAACGACAGTCATTGCTCTCCGATTGATGCTGCTCACGTTCGTGCGCACCAAGGAGCTGCGCGAAACGCCATGGACCGAGATCGACCTGGAGCGGGCTGAATGGCGAATCGGCGCCCAGCGCATGAAAATGCGACAACCGCACATCGTCCCGCTATCCCGCCAAGCGGTGGCGTTACTGAGGGAGCTGCACACCCTCACCGGTGGGCGCGATTTTCTGTTCCCCAATTATCGAAATCCAAACACCTGCATGACGGGCACAACTCTCAATCGGGCGTTGGAGCGCATGGGCTTCAATGGCCGGGACAGCATCGGCTTTTCCGCTCACGGCTTTCGGGCGACCGCGTCGACCATTCTGAACGAAATAGGCTTCCGTCCCGACGTGATCGAGCGGCAACTCGCTCATGCCGATCGGAACAAGGTGCGGGCAGCCTACAATCAAGGCGAATACCTCGAAGAGCGGCGAGCCATGATGCAGCAATGGGCAGACCTACTTAGCGAAATCGAGGATCGAAACAGTAACGTCGTTACATTGAAGCGTGCGGTGGTCTGATAGATGTCATCATCACGATTCATCCCTCCATGGTAGCGGCGTCAAGATACTGAAGGCCACGGCGAGTAACGCGGCTACCCCAAATTTGCCACTGATCGGGCTACCCTCGATCGCACCAACTGTCGCCGGCAGGTACCCATTCGACGTGGATGCCCTGAGAGGTAAAATGACAGAAGAAATTGAGTTCGCCGGCTATCTTCCAGTCAATCTAGTGACTGCTCTCCAAGCGTACATCGATTGGGAACATCGCATCCTTGAACAGAAGATGAAACACCGTGACGAGACGGAAACTGAGGAACGAAGAGAGCGGTGGGCCAATTATCGACAGCGACGGCTTCCAACGTATCACCGAAGAATGGCATGCCTTCGGGCTATGGCGGAACCAAGCGATGAAATGTGGAAAGCAGTTGCTGCATTCGGCTTCGAATCTGCCGACCACTGGGAATGGTTGATTAGGGCTGTTCTGTTCGCAAGTGAGGATCACAGTGCCCATCGCGCGAATGTAAGGCGCGCCAGAACTCAATTGATTAAGCTCGTAGCCGCAGCAGAGCAATTAGACTTGATGGCCGAGGAGTTTGCGGAACTGATGGGAAAGTTGCCGAGAGGATGGCCTGCTACTATGAGTTTCGGATGGAAACGACGGCTCCAGTTTGTCTGGAATTGGCAAGATCGGTTGAATAATGAAGTGCCGCTCGAAGAAAGAGACTCCTTCTTGGCTCATCTTCAAAGAAACATCATCGACGCACGGCAGTCGAATAAGAAAACAGCGTTTGTTAGGGCGCTGGGGTATCATCTCACCCTCCCCTACACGACGGAGGTTGGAGAGCGACGAAT
>JANOKV010000034.1:0-4987 GCA_031419415.1 Hyphomicrobiales bacterium
ATCGATATGACGACCCGCGTTCTGCTCGCCATCGAGATGGGCCAGCATCGCGCCGGTATTTACGTGCCTTGCTACGGGGTGTTCGGCGCAGCGGGCTTGGCCCAGCTCTACGAGGCGACCGAAGAGCAGAAGGAGAAATACTTGCGCCCGATGCTGCGCGGCGAAAAGCGCGGCTTTTTCGGGTTGACGGAACCCTCGGGTGGCTCCGATCCCGCGCGCGCGATCCGCACCCGCGCCGTACGAGACGGCGACGATTGGGTCATCAACGGCTCCAAGGTTTTCATATCAGGAGCCGACAAAGCGGACTTTGGTCTGCTGTTTGCACGGACCGATCCCGAGAAGGGTCGCGGCGGCGTCACCTGCTTCATCGTCGAAACGTCGACGCCGGGCTTCCACGTGCGCCGTGTCGTGCACACGTTGCGCTCCTCGCACTACGCCACCGAGCTGTCATTCGACAACTTGCGCGTGCCAGACAGCAATATCCTGGGCGAGGTGAACAAGGGCTTCGCGATCGCCAACGAGCGCTTGTCGCGCCAGCGCATTCCCTATGCGGCGCAGTGCATCGCGCCTGCCGTCAAAGCCCACGAGATGGCGATCGAATACGCCAAGCAGCGCGAAACCTTCGGCGCCGTTCTGGCCTCGCGCCAAGCCATTCAATGGATGCTCGTCGACAACGAAATCGACATTCGCCAAGCCACACTGATGACGTTGGCCGCTGCCGCCAAAGCCGACAGAGGCGAGCCGTTCCGCATGGAGGCGGGCCTGGCCAAACTCGTTGCCAGCGAGGCGGCCGGACGCGTGGTCGACCGCTCGATGCAAATCTTCGGTGGCTATGGGATGACGAAGGACTTTCCCTTCGAGCGGTGGTATCGCGAATTGCGCATCCGTCGCGTCGGCGAAGGCCCCAACGAAGTGCAACGCCACGTCGTCGCCCGCGATCTTTTGGGCGCAAGCTTGAAATAGGGACTGCCGACGCGAACTCGGTCGAGCACGGCCCTGCCGCGCTCACCCCCGCTTGAGATAGCTCGGCATCTTGCCGAATTTCATCGAGGCTTGGTCGGCCGAGAACGTGTCGGCGTGGTGCAAAATGTAGGCAACATTGCCGCGATGATTGAATGGCATGCGGGGCGAATGCGTCGTCACGATGCTGATCACTTCGTGCTCGAAGCCAAGCTCTTTCAGCAACATGCCGCCGACAACGCCGTGCGGAATTTCCATACTCAGGGTCGTACCCACGACTTCGCCATTCACCCGTTCATACATCATGGGCTTGTCGACATCGTGTAGGATCAACGCTGGGATCAGAACCGCATCATCGAACGGCATCTTCCAGTCCGTGCGCGCCCGTGCCGCCAGATCGACGCCGGTACGTGTCACCTCGTTGACATGGCTGATGAGCGGATAATCCGCGCCCGGAGACCACGGCATATCCTCCAATCGCTCGTAGGGGCTTGCGGTCCACGTCGTCACCCACGCCGTCACTGTTTTCTCGCGCAGGTCGGCCGACAGCCGGTCGAGGCCCCAGATTGTCTCCTCCACCGCTTTGCGCCGCCAGTTCGAGCTGCGATCGATCGTATAGAGCGCCATGGGTGTCTCCCTTGCGATGACCGGCCGCAGCCCGTTCGTGCACTATTCGTCGAGCCAAACGCCGACGAGTTCCTGCCCCTGGAAATGGCTCGGCGAGAAGTGCCAGCCCTTGATCTTCTTGTGATGCACGATCGAACGCTGCCACCAGTTGATAGAGAGGTAATAGTTTTCGGTCAGGAGGTGGCGCTCGAACTCTTGCACCAAGGCTTTACGCTTGGCCTTATCCAGCGTTTGCGACTGCTGGTCCCAGAGTTGATCGAGCTTCTTGTCCGTATGGCGGGCATAACTGAAGGGCGATTTCTCGTTGGTCAGATAGGACTGATGCTGCGTCGTCGGCTCGTCAGCCGAAACCGTCACCGGATAGAGCGCCACGTCGAACTTGCCTTCGACCATGCTGCCGAAATAGGGCGTCGTCTCCACTTGACTATGTTCGACGGTGACCCCGATCCGTTTCCACTGATCGATGAGGAACACACCGACGGGTGTATAGGGTTCGTTCAAGGTTCGATTGTGCAGTTTGATCGTCAGGTTTTCCTGACCGGCTTCTTTCAACAGGCGGCGGGCTTCGGCACGGGATTTTTCGACGTCGCGCCCGAATCCGGGAATCTTCTCGATCTCTTCCTGGGGCAGCGCCATCTCGTAGCCTGGCCGCAGGAACCCGCCCGTTCCCTTGACGATCGTAATTTTCGACAGCGCCTCGTTGCCGCCCCAACGATCGATCGCCAGCGACAATGCGCGGCGCACGCGGGGATCATCGAACGGCTTCTTCGTCACATTGAAAATGACAATATTGTTCGTCGACCACGGGCCTTCGTGCAGCACCCAGCGATCGGACCCTTGTGATTTCATGAGTTGATCGCGCTCACTCGGTGTGCGCCCACGAAACTCCGCGTCGAACTGGCCGCCCAGCATACCCGGCACGACGGAGTTCGATTTGACGAAGAACACCTTGTAGCCGTCGAGATGCACGAGGTCCGGCCTGTGGTAGCCGTCGTAACGCTTGGCCGTTAGATGCGAGCCTTTGACGTATTCGACGAACTGATAGGCGCCCGATCCCAAGATATTGCGCTCGGGAAATTTCGGATCGTCTTTCACCTTGGCCATGCTGAAGACGCAGTTGTAGGGCGACGCTAGGCTGTCCAGGAACGACGCGTTGGTGTTCTTCAGCTTGAAGACGACCGTGGTCGGGTCGGGAGCTGTGATCGCGGCGACGTCCTCGAATTGTGTTTTGCGCAGCGAGACGATGCCTTCCGGGGGACTGGCGATGCGATCGAAGGTGAACTTGACGTCGGCTGACGTGAGGGGTGAGCCGTCGTGGAATTTGACGTTGTCGTAGAGCTTGAATGTGAAGGTGAGCCCATCGGGCGAGACCTCCCAACTCTTCGCGAGATCCCCTGCGATTTTTCCGCCTTGGCTCGAGTCGTACTTGACGAGATAGGAGAAAAACGGACTGACCGGGTGCAGCAGCGCAAACGTCTGCGAGGCGTGGCAGTCGTAGTTCGGCGGTTCAGCGGTCACTGCGAAGTTGAGAATGCCGCCGCGCTTGGGCGTCTGTGCGTCGAGCGATCCAATCGAACCCGCCGCGAGAAATCCCGCAGCGAGCGCCGCGATCCGGAGTGTCATGGAGGGTTCTCCCTTGGTGAGTTTCTCGGCCAGTTCGATACCGGCACGCCGCTGGTTGTAGCCCATTGAGGCGAGACTTCACAACGGCACGCTCTTCGCCTTATTCCCCGACTGAATGACACAAGGAAAGGCGCCTTCGGTGGGAAGCGGCAGAGAAATTAGCGCGGGGGCCGACGGCGGGGCTCGTCGGGTGGGTCGACGGGTGACCACGACGACGGGGGCGCAGGTTGACCCTTCGCCACGGGGGGGGCGCCACCCGGCGTCGGCGCACCGCCCTGCGTCTGCCGGGGGCGCGGTTGGCTCTTTTCGGCAACCCCTGGTCGCAGGGGTGTTGCGCACTCTGCCAGCCAGATATCGAAAACGGGGTGCTCGAGCGGATTGAGGGCCGGACTCTCGGCAAACATCCAGCCGTTGAAGATTCGATTGATCTTGCCGTCGAGCATGACTTCATCGACTTCGAGGAAGGTCGCCGTCTTGGGCGGCTCCGTCGGTGGGCGCGAATAACAAGCGCGCGGGGTGACTTTCAGGGCGCCGAACGTCGTGGTCTCGTTCAATTTCACTTCGAGGCGCGAGATCCGGGCCGTGACCTTGTCGAGGGCAGCGAAAACAGCTGTGCCATTCTCGATGCGCTGCGCCAATGCAGGCGCCACCGAGGCCAGCAAATATCCTATAGCAATAGCCATCCACAAGCTGATCCCGCGAGGACTGCGGGGTGCGAGGCGCCGTATCGAGGTATCTCGGCTGAACATGACCGATTCTTTTCTTGCTCGCGGGCTGCCGCACCCGCTGCGTGCACGCGGTCGGACGACATCGCCACTGACTCCGTCACGAGCGCCGATCTGGCGCTGGCCTTACTCCGGCTTCCAGGGCTTATAATCTCCCGTCGCGCGTGGACGCGTCGCCTGCCCCAATATCGAGCCCGAGGGCCTATAGGCCTCTGCCGTGCCCGTCAGGTTGGGCTGGTGCGGCTTTTGCCAGGGCCGCGGCTGATAGGTCTCATCGGTCGGTGGGTTCGCCACCGTATAGTGCATCCAACCATGCCAATCGGGCGAAATGTTGGAGGCCTCCGCACTGGTCGCATAGATGACCCAGCGCCGGGGAACGCCGAGCGGTCCGACGCCTTTGGCTTGCACGAAGTAGCGATTGCCACCCTCGTCAGTCCCCACGTGGCGCCCGCGAAGGGCCGTATAGATGCGGTTCGACCAGGTATTGCCGCCCCACCAACTGAAGATCTCGCTGAAAATGCTCATATCGTTGTGCGCCATCCGGAAAGCGAATGCTCTGGCGACGACGTATGCCATTCGTCGTTACCTCGTGTCCATACCGCGTTAGACCCCTCCCCGCGGAACTTCTAGTCGGTCAATAGGGGCCCTGTTAGGCTGCTTCAACGCGCTCGCCCGCGCCGCAAGAACCCAATTCCGACTTGGACGGCCTCGGTAGCCTGGGAAAACGGGACGGGACTTCGGCTTGCCGCAGGAACGATGCCGGGCTTAAATCCCACACGATGTCAGCACCGCAGACGAACAGCCGACCTCAGGAGGAACAGCCGATGGACGAGAAGACGGTCGTACGCTTCGATGTCGAGGACGGAATTGGCGTCATCACCGTCGATTACCCGCCGGTCAATGCGCTGGGGCCCGGCGTTTCGGACGGCATCGTGGCCGCGATCGATCGCGGTGAAGCCGACCCCGCCGTCAAAGCGATGGTGCTGCTCGGCGCGGGCCGCACATTTATCGCCGGCGCCGATATTCGGGGCTTCGGCAAGCCGCGCGCGGCC
>JANOKV010000035.1:0-8887 GCA_031419415.1 Hyphomicrobiales bacterium
GACATTTTTTCGATCGATGGTGCCCAGAAGAGGACTCGAACCTCCACGCCTTGTGAGCGCTAGTACCTGAAACTAGTGCGTCTACCAATTCCGCCATCTGGGCCTGCGGCATGGACTAGTCGAGCCGCGACCGCATGTCAATTCCGGTGGCGGGGCCTCGCAACTAGGGGCTTAGCTCAACCGGGGCGTGTGTCGGCGGCGCGCTCAACGACGCCTGTGCCGCACTGTCGCATGCCGCATGCGGTCGGAGTCTGGTTGATCACCCACAACAGAACTCTTTTCTGCGGGACACCTCCCATGCCGAGTTTCGAGACGACGCAACGCGTCGGCTTTACGCCGCGGCAGATGCTCGACCTCGTGGCCGATGTCGAGAAATATCCGCTGTTTTTTCCGCTCTGCGAGGCGATGAGCGTTCGCAGCCGCGACACGGATCAGGATTGTATCATCCTCATTGCCGATATGACCGTCGGCTACTCCGCCATTCGAGAGACGATCACCAGCCGCGTGACTGTCGATCCGGCCCGCCTTCTGGTCGTCGCCGATCTGGTCGAGGGACCGTTTCGCGTGCTCCAGAACCGGTGGACTTTTACGCCGGCCCCCGGCGGCTGCGATGTCCACTTCTTCATCACCTATGAGTTCAAGTCTCTCATGTTGCAGATGCTGGTCGGCGCCGTCTTCGATCGCGCCTATCGCCGATGCACCGAAGCGTTCGAAGCCCGCGCCCGGGTGGTCTACGGCGCACCGGTGCAGATCGAGGCCAGACGGGCAACAGACGCCCGGTGAAGACGTGGAACCCTGATTGTAGCGCGAGGTCCGCGCGTGCTAGCGTGCGCGCAATCGGCCCGGTATTGGTCGCACGATATCGTTTCTCAGGGAGGATGTCTTGAAGCTGGGCTGGCTGATTGCCACCGTTTGTCTCGTGTGCCTGTTCGGCTTCACCATGTGGCTTGGAATTTGGGGGTTTGCACCTTTGAATTCTCGCCCCTTGGCGATGAAGGATGCGCTGGGTCCGGGTCCGGGGTTCTTTCCCTTCTGGCTGGCGGCCATCGGCATCTCGCTCGGCGTCCTGTTGCTGATCGAAGTTTATCGCGGGCCTGCCGAAAAACCCGACACCGCGTCCCTCATCCCCGAGCGTGCCGCCGCATTCCGGATTATCGCGATCGTGGTGCTGTTGGCTGCCGCAGCGTTCGCTCTCGAACCGTTGGGCTTTCGCGTCACGGCCTTCGTTTTCATTGCGCTGACGAGCTTGGCGTTGGGCCTCGTATCACCGGTCGCGATCACGATCTCGAGCCTGCTCGGAAGCGTGGGCGTGTTTCATGTCTTCTACCAATGGCTGAAGGTGCCGCTGCCCGTCGGTCCCTACGATTATGTTTTGAAACCGCTCGGCCTGTAAGGAACGTCCAGCCCTATGGAAACGCTCGATCACTTCCTGGCCGGCTTGAGCGCCGCAATGAGCCTGCAGAACCTCGCGTTCGCGCTCGCCGGGTGCATTCTGGGCACGTTGGTGGGCGTGTTGCCGGGTGTGGGCCCCGCCGCGGGCACCGCCATTCTCATTCCTCTGACCTTCAATCTCGATCCGGCCGGCGCCATCATCATGCTGTCGGCGATCTATTATGGCGCCATGTACGGAGGCACCATCACGTCCGTGCTGTTGAATGTGCCCGGTGAAGCAGCCTCCGTCATCACGTGCATCGACGGTTACCAGATGGCGCGCAACGGGCGCGGTGGAGCGGCGCTGGGGATCGCCGCCATCGGCTCGTTCATTGGCGGCACCTTCGCGGTGTTGGCGCTGGTGGTCGTCGCCGCGCCCCTCGCGTCGCTCGCCTTGAAATTCGGCCCGCCGGAATTCTTCGCCCTGATGCTGTTCGGCTTGTGCCTCGTTACCGGATTGGCCGGTCGATCGCTGGTGGCTGGCATATTGATGACGGTCGTGGGGCTGCTGATCGCCATGATCGGGATCGATCCCGTGCGCGGCGCGCCACGCTTTACCTTCGGTGTGCCCGACCTTTACGACGGGCTGGGCTTCATTCCCGTGGTCATGGGCCTGTTCGGGGTCGCCGAGATCATGGCGACAGCCGAGAAGCCCTACCGCGAAGTGATCAAAACCAACCTCAAGAACATTCTGCCCAGTCGCGAGGAGTGGAACGCCTCGATCGGGCCGATCATCCGAGGGACGGGCCTGGGATTCTTTCTGGGCCTTATTCCGGGCGTCGGTTCGATCATCCCGACGTTCATGTCCTATGTGATGGAGAAGCGTCTGTCGAAAACGCCTGAGCGTTTCGGCAGCGGCGCCATCGAGGGCGTCGCAGGGCCCGAAACCGCCAACAACGCCTACGCCAACGCCGCCATGGTGCCGCTGCTGACCTTGGGCATTCCGTCCTCACCGACCATTGCCGTGCTGATGGGCGCTTTCATCATCAATGGGTTGACGCCGGGGCCGTTTCTCTTCGTCGAAAAACCGGTCCTGGTCTGGACCATCATCGCTTCGTTCTTCATCGGCAACGTGATGCTGCTGATCCTCAACCTGCCCCTGGTGGGATTCTGGGCAAAAATCCTCGAGGTGCCATGGCAGTACGTGTGCGTCGGCACGCTGCTGTTTTGCATCCTGGGCGCCTACAGCATCAACCAGAGCGTCTTCGACGTGTGGATCATGCTGGGCTTCGGTGTGATCGGCTACCTCTTACGGAAGCTGGACTTTCCATTGGCGCCCGCCATTTTAGGATTGATCCTGGGACCACAGTTGGAGAAATCACTGCGAACGTCACTGGAGATGTCGGCGGGTGACTTCACGATCTTCCTGACCCGCCCGATTACACTGACCCTCCTCATCCTGTCGGCGGTGGTGTTGATCGTGACAGCCCTCAATCTCGCCCCCAAACAGATCCGCGAAGCGTCGGACGACTGACGCGGGCGGCATAAAACAACTGAATTCGTGAAATAGGAGACCTGACATGATTTCGAAGACTCTCATGGGCGCAGCCCTGGCAGTGGCGCTCGCCGCCACGTCGGCGCTGGCGCAAGACTTCCCCAACAAGCCCATCCAGTTGATGGTCGCCTTCCCCCCGGGTGGATCGACCGACATCGGGGCGCGCGTCGTCGCCGCGATCGCTGAAAAGGCGATTGGCCAACCCATCATCGTCGTCAATAAAGGGGGCGCCGGTGGCCAGGTCGGCTGGACCGAACTGTCCCGCCAGAAACCGGACGGTTATTATATCGGGTTCCTCAACCTACCGGCCACGAACACGGCCATCCTCGACCCCGAGCGGCAAGCGATTTTCGATACCAAGAGCTTCACTCCGATCATCAATCAGGTGCTCGACCCCGGCGTCATCTGGGTTCGCGCCGACAGCCCCTACAAGACGATGCAGGACATCATCGACGCGGGCAAGAAGGCCCCTGGCACCATTCGCGCGGCGACGACGGGCATCATGTCGGATGACCATCTCGCTATTCTGATGGTCGAAGAAGCGGCTCCCGGCGCTACGTACCGGCTCGTGCATCTGGACGGCGGCGCCCCGATGATGAAGGAAACGTTGGCTGGCAACATCGATGTCGCCTTCGACAATGTCGGCTCGATCGTCAAACAAGTGCAGAGCGGCCAAGTGCGCGCCATCGCCGTCCTGGACCCGCAGCGCTCGAAATTCCTGCCGGATGTGCCGACATCCAAAGAGGCAGGCTACCCCACCGTCGTCATGAACTCGACCCGTGGCATTGCCGGCCCCAAAAACATGGATCCGAAAGTCGTCGCCAAGCTGCAAGAGGTGCTCAAGAAGGCGATGGAAGACCCCGACCACATCAAAAAGCTCGAGGACGTCGGGCTCGCGATCAATGTGATGGTCGGTGCGGATTACCAAAAATACTATGACAACATGCACGCCACGGCGAAGAAATACTACGAATGGGCCAAGTCGCGCCCACAGAAGTAAACATCTACTATCGCTCCGACAACGCAACGGCCCGGTCAGCGATCGGGCCGTTGTCATGTGCGGTCACAGGCCGCGAGGCCGGCTCAACGTCGAGGTTCGCTACACCCCCATCATCATCGGTAGGCCGACCGTCACATTCTCCTCGACGCGGCCGACCCCGGCAATTTCCTCGGCAAGAACTTTGAGCGCCGTCTTCTGCTCGGCGCCTTCGACGAAACCGGTGAGCATCACGACGCCGTCGATGACGGTGGCCGAGACGAGCGAGTCGCGCAGCCACCGTTCGCTGCGCATACGATCGTAGAGCGCTTTGTGGATCGCAGCGTCATCGAGCGCGCTCGGCAAGGCGCCTTGTCTGGTCGATGCGAAGGCGCGGACGAGATCGGTGCGCGTCAGCATGCCGACGAGCTGGCCGTCGCGCACCACGGGCAGGCGTTTGATGCGGTGGCTGTCGAGCAACTCCGCCGCTTCCGCCAAATCCATATCGCCGTCGATCGTGACCACATGGCGGGCCATGACATCGCGCGCGGTCTGGCCGTGCGCCTGGGAAAACTCCTTCGCCAGCCGCCGATCATCGGCCAAAATCCCCAGCCACCATTTGCGGCGTCGCTCCGTGCCCAGCTCCGCCCGGTGGAGAAGATCGCTCTGACTGACGACGCCGACCAACCGGCCATCGCTCATCGTCACCGGAACGCCGCTGATCCGCTTGTCGGCCATTACCGCCGCCACGTCCCGGACCGACATCTCCGGCCGCACCGACACGACGTCTTTGGTCATCACGTCCTGGACTCTCATTGCCCGACCTCCATCGCCTGCTGCTCGCACAACGATAGTGGACAACGCCGAGGATTGGCTTTGACGCCCGTCAATTGCCTCAGAACCGGTCGGCTCGGTAGGGTGTGGGATCGGTGAACGGCGTCTCGCCGGTCATCATTTCAGCCAGCAGGCGACCGGTTGTCGGCCCCAACGTGAAACCCAGATGGTGGTGGCCGAAATTGAGCCACAGCCCCTTGTGTCCCGGCGCTGGCCCGACGAGCGGCACCATATCTGGCAGGCACGGGCGGCTTCCCATCCACGGCTCGTCCTCGACGCGAGCCGCGAGCGGGAAGATTTCGCGCGCTTTGGGTTCGATGCGATCGAGTTGAACCGGCGTCTTGGGCGCGTCCCGCAGCGCGAACTCCGCGCCCGTCGTCAAGCGCATGCCTTTGGTCATCGGCGTCAGCAGGTAGCCGTATTCGGTGTCGATCGTCGGGCGGTTGAGGGTTGCATTGCCTTCCACCGCGTAATGCATGTGATAGCCGCGTTTCCAACCGAGCGGGATTTTCAGGCCCAGCGGGCGTGTGATCACGTCCGACCACGGCCCCAGGGCGACGACCGCCTCGGGCGCTTCAATCCAGCCTTTGGTACGCGTCGCCACGCGCCAACCGCTGGATGTCCGCTCGAGCGAACGCGCCTCCCCTTCGAGGAACACGCCGCCAGTCTTGTCGAACAGGTCCGCATAAGCGCGACCGACCGCGCCGGGGTCGGCCACCGATACCGGGTCCGTCAGGTGAATGGCCCCGACGAAGCGATCACGAAGGTGGGGCTCCATCGTGACCAGCGTCGGGCGGTCGATCACGTCGAAATTGATGCCGAAGGTGCGCCGCTCGTCAGCATCGGTGGTGATCGCCTTGTCGAACTTTTCCTGGTTGCGGTAGGTGCGCAGATAGCCCGTGCGACGCATCATGCCGGTGATGCCGGCGGGGTCCATCAGCGCTTCGTGCTCGGTGATGCAGCGCTCGACGAGCGGCAGCATGGAACGGGCGCTGGCCAGCCGGCGTTCCGGCGTCGAGGACAGCCAATAGCGGAACATGAACGGCGCGATGCGGGGCAGCGCCGAAAGGTGATAATGCGCGTCCGTGCCGCCATTGAGGGCGTACGTGAAGATCGCACCCCACTCACGCGGAAACATATAAGGCACGACGGCCTCGCGCTGAATGAGCCCAGCGTTGCCGTAGGAGGTCTCCTCGGCGGGTCCGCGCCGGTCGACGAGGGCCACACTGCGCCCCCGCTGCTGCAAGTGCAGCGCCGCCGACACGCCGACCATGCCGGCTCCCAGAACGATAACATCAGTTTTCATGGCGCGCTCACGGGTCCAGCGAAATGGAAACGAGTCGGGACCCCATCATATGAGACGCGACAGCTCCCAATCCAGTCCGTGCGACACTGACCGGGTCCCGCGCGCCTCAACCCGCGAGGCCGGCGAAGAACTCGACCAGAAGACGCGACGTCTCCTCCGGCTGTTCCTCGGGGACGAAATGGCCGCACTCGGGCAGCACGACGCAGCGAACGTTGGTGGCGACCCGTTTCAAGCTCGCCTCGACACTGGCGCCGCGCCCCCGCCCGTGCGGGTAGCTGACGCCGCCTGCGATGCCGAGCACCGGCATCGGCAAGCGGAAACCCGTCGCCAGAAGTTCAGCGTTGTCCTGAGCGTCCTGGCCGATGTTGCGGTAGTAGGCAAAGCCCGACCGCATGGCGCCGGGCTGGCTGTAGGTGCGGGTGAATTCATCGAGCGCTTCGGGATCGATAGCGCCGGGAAAGTAGGCGAACGTCTTATAGAACCAGTCGAGATAGATGCGCTCGCGGCCCGCAACCAGCGCCTCGGGCAGATCCGGCGTCATGTGGAACTGGTGATGCCAGCGCCGCCCGCCCTCACTGAAGTCGCCGCCATCGCCGGGGATTACCACGTCGATGATGCACAGCCGCTCGACCGCCTCGGGATGCTGCGAGGCCAAAGCGAACGCCGTCGGCCCGCCCCAGTCATGGCCGACGAGACCGAATTTGCGATGCCCCAATTTTTCCGTGACGAGCCGCCAGACGTCGTTGGCGACGGTGCGTTTGTCATAGCCCGTCAGCGGCCGCGAGCTATCGCCGAGCCCGCGCAGATCAGGGGCAATGACCGTGTGATTGCGCGCAAGCGCTGGGATCACATGGCGCCACTCGTACCACGTCTGCGGCCACCCATGCAGCAACACCACCGGCGGACCACTCCCCGCCGTCACGTAATGCAACATCACCTCGCCGATCTCGGCGTAGTGGTGGGTGAGGGCGGTAGACATGGCGGGATCTCGCGGGTGGAGGGATGTGGCCGGCTTCGGCCCCGCGCGTAGGGCCGTGAAGCCGACCGGGTGGCGGCGTTAGGCCGTCGCCGCCAGCACCTTTCTCACCCGCGCCACGATATCGGCCAGGTCGTCTTCCGTCGCAATCAGCGGCGGCGCGATCACGAGGGTGTCGCCGGTGACGCGGCAGTAGAGGTCGTGGTCGTGGTACATGCGTTCGATGGTTTCGTAGCCGCGCGCGGCGGGCGCGCCAGCGCGGGGTTCGAGGTCGATGCCGCAAATGAGGCCGATCGGCCGAATGTCGACCACCCAGGGCGCATCGCGCAGCGACAGCATCGCCTCGGCGAATTTTGGCTCGAGGGCGCGGGCGCGCTCGAACAGTTTCTCATCGCGGTAAATGTCGAGCGTCGCCAAGCCGGCTGCGACAGCGAGTGGGTGCCCGGAATAGGTGTAGCCGTGGAACAGCTCCACCATGTGCTCGGGGCCGTTCATGTGCGCTTCGTAGATGCCCTTGCGCACGAGGACGCCCGACATCGGTACGGCGGCGTTGGTCACGCCCTTGGCGAAAGTGATCATGTCGGGAACGATATTGTAGCGTTCAGCGGCAAAGCAGTGGCCAAGGCGTCCAAAGCCCGTGATCACTTCGTCGAAGATCAGCAGGATGCCGTGATCGGCGGTGATCTTGCGCAGCCGCTCGAGATAGCCTTTGGGCGGCGGCAAGCAGCCGGTCGAGCCCGCAACCGGTTCGACGATGACGGCGGCGATCGTGGAGGCGTCGTGCAGGCCGATGATTTTCAGGAGGTCGTCGGCGAGTTCTGCGCCCCACTCGGGCTCCTGGTTGGAGAACGCCTGCTTGGCGCGATTGTAGGTCGCCGGCATGTGGTCGACGCCCGCCAGCATGTTGCCGAACATCTTGCGATTGGCGACCATGCCGCCCACCGAGATTCCGCCGAAGCCGACGCCGTGATAACCGCGCTCGCGGCCGATGAAGCGGGTGCGTTGGCCCTCGCCGCGGTTGCGATGATAGGCGAGCGCCACTTTCAGCGCGGTGTCGACGGCCTCCGAGCCCGAATTGGCGAACAGGCAATAGTCGAGATCACCGGGCGCCAGCAGCGTCAGTCGCGACGACAGCTCGAAAACGGCGGGGTGGGCGTACTGGAAGGGCGGCGAGAAATCGAGCGTCTCGGCGGCGAGCTTGATCGCCTCGACGATGGGTCGGCGACCATGACCCGCGTTGACGCAGAAGAGGCCGGACGTCGCGTCGATGACCCGGCGGCCATCGGGCGTATGATAGTGCATGTCCTTGGCGCCGGAGAAGAGCCGCGGCCTCGATTTGAAAGCGCGATTGGGCGTGAACGGCAGCCAATAGGGCTCGAGTTCGTTGGGCTTCATATCGAGCGGGGCCATGGGTGATCTCCTTTTGGCGTAGCGAACCGGGCGGCGTGAAAGTCCGATCGCCGGTATGTAGCAGCCCGCGCGACGGATCGGAAGGGTGCGCGAGGACGTGGGGGGAGGCGGCGCCAGGGCGATTCAATTCATCCTGAAAGGCCCCGGCCAAGAATTGTCATCCCGGTGCTTGTCACCGGGATCCATCTCTCGGCTTGGCTCAGGCCTGTGGAGGGCTGGGTGCCAAGGACAAACCGCGGGAGGACACCTGGGGTAAGGTCGAGAATTGAATTGCCCTGGAGGCGGCGCGGCGTGCCTCGGCATCGAGAGGTGACGGGCGGCTAGTGGCCTGAATCTCCTAAAGTGCGGGATACAGGCTTTTCAGCTTCACACGGGCGTCGGTGGTCGTGAAGTGCCAATTGGCTTTTGCGTTGTGGGTATTGCGGCGCGCTCGCCATGCGTCGACCTCGGTCGTGAGCG
>JANOKV010000036.1:0-2446 GCA_031419415.1 Hyphomicrobiales bacterium
GGCCTATGCCGAGGGTGCGAACGAGGAGGTCGCGGCGATCGGACTGGTTGAAGACAAAGAGTGTGTAGAGACGATCGATAGCGTGCTCGACGGCGGCCTTGTCGACTGTGTCATGCCCGGCCCGGGCGACCTCTCGGTATCTTACGGCGTGCACGGCCAGTAGCAGCATCCGCTGGTCCGCGGTGCCGTTAACACAGTCCTCGAGGCCGCCAAACGAAAACGGATTGCGGCAGGGCTCTACATTTCCGATCCATCGGAGGTCGCGGTCGGCGTCGCCCAAGGGATCAACATGTTTGTGCTGTCCATCGACTACAAACTGCTCGGTGCGACCTTGCGATCGGCTGCGACGAGGATGCGCGAGCAGGTTCGCTGAATATCTTCTACGTGACGGCGGGCAACCCAGTCATGTCGCTCGACTTGGCCCTGAGAGGCTGTAGCATCTCGATTGCAACAATCGGCAATCGAAGCAGGTGGCGGCATGAGCGAGAACTCGTACGATTTCATTGTCACGGGTGCAGGATCGGCTGGATGTGCGGTCGCCGCGCGCCTGTCGGAATCGGGCCGCTACCGCGTGCTGCTGCTCGAGGCTGGCCCGCGCGACATCCACCCGTGGATCCACATTCCCGTCGGCTATCACAAACTCTTCACGCACGACACACTCAACTGGAAGTTCGAGAGCGAGCCGGTCGTCGGCCTCAACGGCCGCACATCTTACCAGCCGCGTGGCAAGATGCTGGGCGGCACCAGCTCGCTGAATGGCATGGTCTACATGCGCGGCACGGCGGGCGACTACGACGGTTGGCGCCAGCTTGGGTGCGTTGGTTGGGACTACGAGAGCGTACTGCCCTTTTTTCGTAAGGCCGAAGACCAGGATCGGGGCGAGAATGAATTTCACGGTGTTGGCGGCCCACTGAAAGTCACGGATGCCCATTACAAGCACGAGATCATCGATGCCATCATCGAGGGCGCCGTCCAGGCCGGAATTCCGCGCAATGTCGATTTCAACGGCGCGACCCAGGAGGGCGTCGGTTACTATCAGGCAACCGTCGGCAAGGGCCGGCGGTGGAGCGCGTCGACGGCCTATCTGCGGCCAGCGCGTGGTCGGCGCAACCTCGTCGTCACGCCGAATGCTCACGCGACGCGCATCCTCGTCGAGAATGGCCGCGCCGTCGGCGTCGAGTATCGCACGCCGCGTGGCCTCGAGACAGCGCGCGCCAGGGCCGAGGTGATCGTGTCCGGTGGCGTCTATGGATCGCCGCAACTGCTGCTGTTGTCGGGCATTGGGCCGGGCGCCCATCTCAAAGACATGGGCGTCGATGTCGTTCACGATCTGCCGACCGTCGGCGCCAACCTGCACGACCACTTCAATAGTTATGTCGCGTGGCGGTCGACGAGAACCGGCACGTTCAACGAGCTGCACCGATCGCCGCTCCGCAAACTCGCCGCCGGTATTCAGTACGTGCTCGGTCGCGGTGGTCCGCTGACCGCTATCGGGACCATCGCCGGTATTCTCACGCGCACGGACCCGCGCTTCGACCGGCCGGACCTGCAGATCAACACCTACTTGTGGTCGATCGAGACGCGCGACCACACCGGCATGCATCCCCATAAGTTTCCGGGCTTCAGCATGTCGCCCGTCCACTTGCGGCCCGACGGCCGCGGGCGCGTCAGCCTGAAGAGTTCCGACCCGCTGAGCCCGCCCAAGATCGAGTTCAAGTTTCTCGAGACGGCCCATGACATCGAGGCCATGCTCTTCGGCGTGCGTCTCGCCCGAAAAATTGCCGAGCAGCCCGCCCTCGCACCCTATGTCGCAGCAGAGGTCGTGCCGGGACCAGCCGTGCGCTCCGAGGACCAACTGATCGACGACATCCGCAATCGCGGCGTCTCGAACCTGCATCCGGTCGGCACCTGCCGGATGGGAACTGGATCCGATGGGGTGGTCGATCCGCAGTTGCGCGTCCTGGGTATCAAGGGCTTACGGGTCGCGGATGCCTCGATCATGCCACTTGTGGTTGGCGGCAACACCAATGCCCCCTCGATCATGATCGGCGAGAAGTGCGCGGCCATGGTGCTCGAGAATGCAATGCGGGCATGAGCGGTTAAATGGACGCGTGGGGTTTGGGCTTCTGGACGGGCACAGATCAAGGCCGAATAGGCGCGTAGTCCCGTCGGCCGATCACGTCACTCTGGCTGCCTGCCATCACCGGGGCCTGATCGCACGTTTCGGATTGACCGCTGTCGATCCAAATATCGCTTATGGATCATGGCACTCCCTATGGGGTTCGAACCCGTCTTTTCAGATTGAAAAGCCGGAACGAAGTGTTGAATTTCAAGGCTCATTCCGAAAAATAATACTGCGGCACCGATGTGGAGCATCAACGACTTGCGCGACCATTCGGAATGACCGGGTCGCATCATTTGCGATGCGGATGCCGGTCGCAACGAA
>JANOKV010000037.1:0-4882 GCA_031419415.1 Hyphomicrobiales bacterium
CCGGGCTGAGGAAAGCGTCTGGTTTCAGGTGTCATACATCGGCAGCCGGTCGGCGTTCGGGACGCTGCCGGATGGCGCTCTGGAGGCGCGGCGCACGGATACGGGCCGCACGCTGGCCGAGCACATGGCCGACTGTGGCGCTGATGTCGCGGCGGTGCGGGCAGGGCGTGCGGAACTGAACGGCGCCGATATCCAGTCGTGGGTCGAGGTGCACATCGAGCAGGCCCCGCAGCTGGTCGAGGCCGGCCTACCCGTCGCGATCGGTACGGGCGTGCCGGGGAATTTCCGCTATCCGACCGTGCGCATCGAAGGCGCCTACGATCATGTCGGTCTGCCACGGCGGTTTCGCCACGATGCGGTGCTGGCGGCGAGTGAATTCGCGCTGGGTCTGGACGAGATTTGGAAGGTGAACGAGGCCGCGGAAAAACCGATGGCGTTCACGATCGGGCGTTTCCACACCAACCCGGCCGAGCATGCGCTGACGAAGGTTTCAGGCGAGATGACGCTCTCGCTCGATGTGCGTGCCTATGAGGCGGCACATTTGAGTGAACTCGAAACGCAGGTGAAGGCCTTGGCGGCCGACATCGAACGGCGGCGCGGTGTGGCGATCGACCTGGGGCCACGAGCCAGTGCGGCCGTCGCGCCGTCGCACCTCAAAGTGCACGCTGATTTGGCGGCTGCGGCGAAGGCGCTCGCGATTCCCTCCATGCCGTTGGCCAGCCCCGCCTCCCACGATACAGCGACGTTCACCGTGGCGGGCGTGCCCGCGTGCATGCTGTTCGTGCGCAACGCCAACGGCAGTCATAATCCACACGAGGCCATGGAGATCGACGACTTCATGCAAGCCGCCGCCGTGCTCACGCGCTGGCTCGTGGCCGAGACGGCGGCGGTGGGCCGCAATGCGCCGGCGCCATAGCCTGGACGCGCTTCGCCGCAGGGCGGGCGATTGGCGGGGCCTCGAATTCTTCCGGGGAAACGACTACGCTACCGACGTTGGTCGGTGGGGTGCGTGCTGGGAGTTGGGATGCAATGGCGTACAAGGGTGAAGACCTGGACTTGCGGGTGCCTCAGCCGCGTATTGCGCGCGAGACCGACCCCGTCTCAGCCCCGAACAACGTTCTGGCGAGAGCCGAGCGCACAGCGCCGCCGCCCGAACCGATCTGGGTCGATGAACTCGTGCTGCAATGCTGCAACTATGCGTTCGACGTGGCGCTGGCGCGTGGGGCGGCCGAGGTCGGGCTCGAGCATTTGGTGCACGCGCTGTCGCGGGTCGATGCGGCAGCACTTTTGCTCGAGGCGAACGGCGTGCGCGAGGGTCAACTGCGCCGCGAAAGCGTCAGCCTGCTGACCGGCGAACTGGCGACGGGCCGCAGTGCCGACCGCGCGATCCCCCATCGATCGCACGATTTGGAAAGTGTGCTGCGGCGCGCCTCGCACAGTGCGGGGCGTCGCGGACAGGCGGCTTCGGTCGATGACGTGCTAGGGGCAATGCTCAATCATGGACGCAATGTGCCCGCCGTCGCCCTGTTGCGTCGGTTGACGCCGGATTGGCAGCGCCAGTCTCCGTCCGGTGCCGGTGGCGATGACTTTGCCGGGCCGGCCGCACTGTCGACCGATGAGCGGCGCGCCTTTGTCGAATTCCTGCGCGATTTTCGCAGCGAGGCCGGTTTACAAAGGACTGAGCGGGGGCTCGATGCGCCGCGCGATCAGGCCGGAATCGGCGCGCGTATGCATACGCTCGAGCAGGCGGTGCACAATGGGTTGGGCCAGGGTGCGCGCAACTGGGCGGCCCTGACGCAGCGACTGCAAGCGCTGGAGGCGGCGGTTTCTGCACGCAGTGACGAGCACGACGAGGCTTTTGCCGAGCGCCTGGCGGGAATTGAAGCGGCGCTCGAAGGGCGCATCCAGGAAGGAGGAAGTCGCTGGACGGCGCTGATCGATCAGCTCTCGACGATGGAGACGCTGATCAGGTCCGCCGGCTCGGAACCCAATCCGCAGGGCGCGCAGCTTATCGACCGGCTGGCCGGCCTCGAACGTGCCGTCCGTGCCGGCTTTGGCGAGACGGTTCGGATGAGCACCGATCTGGGCGAGCGCGTGGGCGGTGTCGTGGCCGCCGCGAAACAGCGCGCGCCGCTGGATCAGGCGGCGTTGGCGAAACTCTCCGAGCGGCTGGCGAGCATCGAAATTCGGATCGAGGGCCGACTGGGCGAGAGCGCCCGACTGGCAACCCAGGTCATGGAACGCATCGGCGCCGTCGAAACGCTGGTGTCTGGCCAGGCGGCCATGCTCGAGACCCCGATCAGGGCGCAGTTCGCGGCGATGGACGACACGCTCGCGACGCGCTTTGCGCACACGTCCAAGCAGATCCAGGAAGCCGGCGACCGTCTCCTGGTCGTCGAGCAGATCGCGCGCACCGGGATGACCTCGCTCGACGAGGAGACCCAATTGCGCGATCGCGAATTGCAGGACATGCAGGACGCGATCGTTCGGTTGGCCGAAAACCAGCATACGCTGGCGTCGGCCATCACCGACTGGCGGCATGCGGTGCATACGGATTTGGGAGCCGTGAACGGCCGGATCGACAAGCTGATCGGGCTGATGATTCCGTCGGTCCCGCCGGCTCCTGCCGCCGCGCATTCCCTTGCGTCCGTCGAAGGGTCGACGCGGTTGCCGACGGCGCTGTCAGCACCATCACCGACGCGGACGGACACGTCGGGCGTGGATGGCAATGTGGACGCGGGAAAACGCGGCTTGAGGGCGTGGCTGCTGGGCGCGAGCGAGGCCAGCGTGCCCAGTGGCGAACGCAAGCGCACGTGGATCGCGGCGGTCAAGCGGCGGGTGATGGCGGCGCGGGTTCGGTTTCGCGATCGAAGCCGCTGGCGGCGAGGGGTTTGAGCCCTCACGTGCGCACACTGTCGGCGAGCGCGCGGAAGTAGCCTTCGGCGGCGGCGATGCGTTCGATGCGTCCGGGCGCGTCGTGGATGAGGCTTTCGACGATCAAACCCTCCGACGCGATGCTCTCGAGGCGGCGCTTGATGCCCGCGAGGCGGCGGCCATCGATGCGTCCGTCGAGCGTATCCGTGATGTTTTCGACGTAGCCGCGCAACCGGCCGAATTCGCGCACCGCGATGCGGATGGCGACCTTGTCGCGGGGTTTCAGTTCGAGCGTCTCGCAAGCTGCGGCCGCCCGCGCCAACGTTCCCGCGATATCTGAGGCGTAGCGCGCAATGCGCTGCCGTCGCGTATCGCCGACGCCGGCAATGACGCTCTGCAACTTGGCGAGCGCGTCCGTGAGCCCGAGCAATTTGAGGGTGACATCGACAACACGCATGGGTCGTTCCGGCTCCGAGTAACATCGAAGCCCGGATTAGACGCGATCCCTGACGCGCGGGGATAAGTCGACAGATTCGAGATTAATAGTAGGCGCGGTCGGCCCGTCGGCGGCGTTCACCGAAGAAGAGGACGAGGAGCAGATAGAGGACGACGGCGGGGGAGGCCAGGATCAGGAACATCGGCCAGTGTGGGGAGCCCTGCACGAACATCACTGTCGAGATCAGAACGGTGGGAGTCATGACCAGCAGCGGCAGGCTCGCAGCCAACCGCCAGCCGCCGTGCAGCCGATACCAGGAAAACATCTGCAAAACCGGGTAGGCGGGCACGGACCCGAGAACGAGTGCATCGAGCAGGGATTCAGCGATCTCCATCGAAGACATATTCCTGCGAATGATCGCCAGCACCGTTCGACGGGCCGCTCACTGCCCCTTGAACTGCGGTTTGCGCTTGTCGAGCATGGCCGAGACGGCTTCGTGTTGGTCGGTGGTGGATTGGGCCAGCGCCTGCATGGCGGAGGCCATCTCCAGGGCGACGGGCAGGCTGACGCCCTGAGACTCGCGCAGCAGCCGCTTGTTGAGGCGGATCGAGTGGGGCGGGAAGGCGGCAATCCGCTTGGCCAGCGCCATCGCTTCATCCATGAGCTTGTCGTCGTCCACGACCTTCGACACGATGCCCCAACGCTCTGCTTTGTCGGCATCGATGACGTCGCCGGTCAGCGTCATCTCGTAGGCGCGCGACAGGCCGACGACGCGCGGCAGGAACCATGCGCCACCGTCACCCGAAACGAGACCGACCCGCAGGAAGCTCTCGGCGAACTGGGCTTTCCGGCCGGCGATGCGGATATCGCACATCAGGGTCGTGTCGCAGCCGGCTCCGATCGCTGCGCCGTTGACGGCGCAGATCGAGGGCACCTCGAGGTCGTAGAGTGCCTTTGGAATTTTATGGATGCCGTGCTGATAGGCGCGCCGCATGTCGACGGGCGAGCCACCGAAGAGGCCCTTCTTGTCGCGCATTTCCTTGACGTTGCCGCCCGACGAAAAGCCCTCGCCCGAGCCGGTCAGGATCATGCAGGAAATGCTGGTGTCGGCGTTGATGCGCTGGCATGCCGCAACGATGCCGTCGATCACGGGGTCGGTCAGTGCGTTGCGCGTCTTGGCATCGTTCAGCGTGACGACGACGATGCCGCCGCCTTTGTTTTCGAAAAGTACGGCGTCATCGCTCATCTCACGGCTCCATTAAGTGTCATCCTCGGGCTTGGCCCTCGATGCCTCAGTCCCGCGACCGCTCGACGTATTCGCCGTCTTCGGTGCGCACGACGACGCGGGTGCCGGCGCCGATGTGGGGCGGCACCATGACGCGCGCGCCGTTCGACAGCTTGGCGGGCTTGTAGGAGGACGATGCTGTCTGGCCCTTCACCACGGGATCGGCTTCGACGATCTCGAGCGTGACGCGGGGCGGCAATTCGATCGCGACGGGCGTGCCCTCGAAGAGCTGCACGCTGCAGGGCATGTTCTCCTGCAACCAGATCGACTGGTCGCCGATCAGCTCC
>JANOKV010000038.1:0-2031 GCA_031419415.1 Hyphomicrobiales bacterium
TCGCGGGCCTGGCCGCGTTAATTCCGTGGCTGTTTGGACACTAAATCGAAGGGGAGAACGAATGCCCGACAAGATTTCTACCGCCGCCACCCGTCTGGTCGCTGCCCGCCGTGCAGGGCAGCGGGTCCAGTTGTCGCCCGAGGAAACGCCGCGCGATTTCGCGGAAGGGTTTGCGCTGCAGGATGCGATCGTCGCCCAGTTGGGCCAGCGCACGATCGGTTGGAAACTGCTCGTGGCGGACGGGACCACAATATTCGCGCCGATTTTGGCGTCGGACGACGTGGCAGCCGGCGGAACGTGGCGGGTTGTCGGTGGCCAGCCGGCTGGCATCGAAGTGGAGATTGCCTTCCGCATGGGCGCCACTGTGCCGGCAACCGCCACGCGCGATCAGATCCTCGATGCCGTCGCCTCGGCGCATGTGGTCTTCGAGCTGTGTCAGAGCCGCATCGCCGATCCGGCCCACGTGCCGCGTCATGTCGGCCTCGCTGATAGCGTATCGAATGCGGGCGTCGTCGTCGGCGACGCCATTTCCGGTTGGCGATCCATGGAGATGCGCGACGTGCCTGGCCGGCTCTCGGTCGATGGCAAGGTCCACACGGAAGGCAAGAGCGTCGATCCGTTTCACATTCTGTCGATGGTTCCAGCCGCCCTGGCGACACGCGGAAAAGTCCTGGAGGCGGGGCAAGTGATCATCACGGGCAGTCTCGTCGGCATGAACTGGCTCGACGGCAGCCACACCCTCGAAGGCGTCATCGACGGCTGCGGCCGCGTGGCGTGTCGCCTGGAAGCGGTGTGAAGCGCCGGGCCTGCTTCCCGGAGGCAGCGCACGTGGCGCGGCCATCCGAGATCGCGCAGGGTCGCAATGGAGCGCACACCGCCACCATTTCCGGCAAAGCGCACGCGCGTCGTCGTCTCGCGCGACCCTTACGCACGGGATCCCGGCTCTGCGCAGCGCTGCTACGGCCGGGGAACAGAGAAGGGGAGAGCGGTGTCTGGCGTTTGGCCTGACACCGCGGCGTCTTACTTCGCGACCGGGAAATAGTGATCCGCCTGCAAGGCATACGGCGGGAACATGAACCGCTTCGCGGGCACCACCTTCGCTGCGTAGGCTTTTTGTGACTCGAAGACCTTCTTGAAGAACGGGCTTTTAGCCGACTCGGCTGCGGCGAATTCATCCCAGGCTTTGAGGAAGGCGATGTTGATCTCCGGCGGCGTGGTCAACAGGTTGACGCCGTGCTTGGTGCGGAACTCCTCGATGGCCTCTGCATTCTGCTTCTGCCAATTCGCCCACCAGCGCAGGAATGTCTCGGAGACGGCCGACTTTATTGCCTCCTGATTTTGCGGTGGCAGGCTGTCCCAAACGTCCTTGTTGAGCAGCAGCTCGGCGACCGATGCGCTTTCGTGCATACCGGGCGTGTAGTGATACTTCCACACCGTGTGCAACCCGAGCCGCAGGTCCTCGATGCCGCCGACCCACTCTGCGCAATCGATGGTGCCACGCTCGGCCGCGGGCAAGATTTCACCGCCCGGCATGTTGACGACGGCCATGCCCATCTTCGAATAAATCTCGGCGACGATGCCGGTCTGGCGGCACTTCGTGCCCTTGAAGTCGGTCAAGTCCTTGATTGGCCGCTTGAACCAACCGAGCGCCTGCGGACTCGGCGCAATGAACGGGAAGGCGACGAGATTGAGCTTGATCTCTTTCTGATAGAAATCATTCCACATCTCGAGGCCGCCGGCCTCGTAGACCCAGCCGAGGAAATCGATCGGGTCCATGCCGGAAATGCCGGCCGGCGTGTTGGAGAACAGCGTCGCCGCCTTACTCTTGCCGAACCACCAGTAGGAGATGCCCTGCGCACCATCGATGACCTTCTTGTGGGCAGCATCGATGATCTCGAAGCCCGGCACGAACGTGCCGCCGGGATGTACTTCGATCTTGAGCTGGCCGGCGGTGAGCTTGTCGACGCGCTCGGCAAAGAACTTGAGCCCTTCCTGCGTCGTCGCACTCGCCGGCACCGCCGACTGAACCCT
>JANOKV010000039.1:0-3079 GCA_031419415.1 Hyphomicrobiales bacterium
TCTGCTCGCGCTCGGGCGCGCTTCGTACTGGACGGCGGATGTTGAATCTCCTGTGGCTGCTTCTGAATGGTCGTGTACCCTCCGGCGGCGAGAGCCCAACAGCGGCAACTCGACGCACAATACGGGAGAATTGGCGTCCAAAGCCGCCAAGTCAAGTCGCCCGGACAAATTTTGCAGCAGTTTGGTTTGGAAAGTCACAACCGAGGACGGACTGGCGTGCGGTCGTGCAGGCCTGACCGGAGGCGCGATCCCAGCAATTCGTCATAAACACCGAGTGTTTTCGCCTTCATGGCCTCGAGTGTGAAATGCTCCGCCACCCGAGCGCGGGCGCGAACCGCCATAGCGGCGCGCTCAGTCGAACTCATTCCCAGCGCTTCAGCCAGCCGGTCCGCGAGGGCCTCGGCATTGCCCGGTGGCACGAGCCAGCCGGTCACCGCCTGCGCATCGACTTGGGGGCTCGCCAGCACGGTCTCCCGCGGGGCTCCGATATCGGTCGCAATCACCGGGCAGCCCAGCGCCTGGGCCTCCGTCGCCGTGCGCCCGAAGGCCTCCGGTTCGATCGACGCGATGACCGTCACGTGGGCCGCAGCGAATGCCGTCGCCATGTCATCGACATGCCCGACGAGGCGCACCACGTCTTGCAGCCCTCGTCGCGCGATTTCGCGGCGCAGCGTTTCGGCATAACCGTCGCGGCCCTGCCTATCGCCAGCCAGCACGACGACCGCATTGGCGAAATGGCCCGCTCGATACAGGCGGTCGACTGCGGCGATCAATACGCCCTGGCCCTTCCAACTCGTCAGCCGCGCGGCCTGGAGAACGATGCGCGCGTGCGGCTCGATCCCCCAGGCGCGGCGGATCTCCGCAATATCGTCGGTCGGCACGCCCCCCGGATCGAAGCGGCCGATATCGACGCCACGATGGATCACCCGGATGCGATTTTCGGGCGTCGCGTATCGGGTGCGCACGAGGTCGGCGGTGAATTCAGAATTGGCGATCACGATGTCGGCCCGCGCCATGACGCTATTATAAAGGCGTTTCAGGCGTCCTTTTTCGGCGTAGGCCCCGTGATAGGTGGTGACGAACGGAATGCCCGCTCGCTTCGCCGCAATGAGCCCACTCCACGCGGGCGCCCGGCTTCGCGCGTGAATGAGCTGTACGCCGTGTGTGGCGATCATTGCTCCCATGGCCTGCGCATTGGCGAGGATACGCAGCGGGTTCTTCGTGCCCGCCGGGAAGGGAATAAGCGTTCCGCCGGCCTGACTGACCCTGTCAGCCATACGCCCGCCCTCGGTCGCGACCAGAGCGCGGCCCCCCGCGCGCGCGATCGCTTCCGTGATCTCGATCGTCGACAACTCGGCGCCACCGGTATCGAGCCTCGGGATGATCTGCAATATGGTTGGGCAGGTATCGGCCAATGCGCGTTGCCCTCGAAACAGCTCAGGATTGCTTAGGATGTCACCACCCCCACCGCAATTCATGCCCGTCGGCGATGGCGCGGCCCAGCGCCGCATCGCGATCCTACTGACGCCGGCAGGCCAGCAGCCCGACGGTCCGGGCCTCGTCTGGCTGCCCGGCTTCAAATCCGAGATGACCAGCATCAAGGCCACCGCGCTGGCCGAATGGGGCGCCGCGCGCGGCCGTGCCGTCACCCGGTTCGATTATTCCGGCCACGGCCAATCGGAGGGACGCTTCGAGGACGGCACGTTGAGTCGCTGGCTCGAGGACGCCCTTGCCGTCGTCCGTGCCTCCACCCGTGGCCCGCAAATCATCGTCGGGTCGAGCATGGGCGGCGGCATCGCCCTGCTGCTGCTGCGCGCGCTGCAACAGGCCGGTGAGGCCCAGCGCGTCGCCGGCCTCGTGCTGATTGCGCCGGCCTGGGACATGGCCACCCTGCTGTGGGGCCGGCTGCCGGAGTCGGCCCGCCGGGAGATCATGAAGAACGGCATCTGGATGCGCCCCTCCGAGTACGGCGATGGCCCATACGCCATCACGCGCGGCCTCATCGAAGACGGTCGCACCCACCTCATCGGCGAGGCGCCCTATGATCCAGGCTGCCCGGTGCGCATCCTCCACGGCCTCCAGGACCCCGACGTGCCCTACGAGCACTCCCTCGACCTCGTCGCCCACCTGTCGGGCGACTGGACCCGCATGACCGCCATCCCCGATGGCGAACACCGCCTGTCACGACCCGAAGACCTGGCGCAGATGTTCACGTTGATCGAGGAGATTAGGTGAGAACCTGCGTCCCGAGCGACGAACTCACAGTCGACATTTCGAGAGCTGCGCACCATATCCGACCAATGCTGCACCCCCTCACCAAACCCGTGTCACGCCTCGCAGGGTCCACTGGTCCTTCCTCGCGGCTGAGTGTTGGCCTGCTTTTCGCAGTCCTGCTCGGGCAAACGAACTGGTCCCCGACCCTCGCCCAAGTCTCCGAACCGCCACGGGGTTTCGTCGGGCCTGACTTGGGGCCAGCCAGTCGACCGACGGGAGCGCCGCCCAATTCCGGACTGGAGCCGGGCCGCCAAGCGTTTCCGCCCGGCGATGCCAATGCGCGCCGACCGCGCGACCCGATTGGGCGCCTGCCTTCTGAACGCTCCGTCGCTCCGCCGACCGAACCGCCACGTAGCACCCGCGCAAAGAAGCGCCGCCCACCTGCCCTGCCACCGCATGCCAAGCGCCGTTCGGACACGGACTGACCGCCAAGCTCCGAGCCCACGGCGCACGACGCTGAGCGCTCGCGCTTCGTCGCGTCCTGTCCTAGACTTCGCCCCAGAACGCCCGCCGACAATCCATCTCGGCGGGTCACGCGATGCGAGGGAGCACTCATGCGCTGCGAAGTCGTTGCCATCGGCACCGAGCTACTGCTCGGCACCGTCGTCGATACCAATTCGTCCTGGATCGGGGAGCAACTCGCGCTCGCCGGGATCGACTGCCTCTATCAGATCAAGGTCGGCGACAACTTTGCGCGGATGGAAGCGACGATCTTCCAAGCGCTCGAGCGCAACGACGCCGTAATCTGCTGCGGCGGTCTGGGTCCCACGCAGGACGACATCACACGCGACGTGCTCGCCCGCAT
>JANOKV010000040.1:0-2297 GCA_031419415.1 Hyphomicrobiales bacterium
CTCGACACGCTGTCGCGCTACAAGAAGGGCGATCCCGTCACCTGCGAGGTCATCCTGGTCGAACCCAACGGCATTCAGGTCAAGCTCGCCGATACGGACATCACCACCTACATCAAGCGTTCGGACCTGTCGCGCGACCGCTCGGAACAGCGGCCGGAGCGGTTCAACCTGGGTGACAAGGTCGATGCCCAGATCCTCACCTTCGACAAGCATTCCCGGCGCGTGACAGTGTCGGTGAAGGCGCTCGAACTGGCCGAGGAAAAGCAGGCTGTGGCGCAGTATGGCTCATCGGATTCCGGTGCGTCGCTGGGCGACATCTTCAAGGCCGCGATGAAGAAGCGCGAAGGCGGCGACGATAAGGACGACAAAGACGACGAGGCGGACGACAAGGTCGAGTGATCCGCGCGACCGCCGAGACGATGACGCAAACGGACCCTTCGGGGTCCGTTTTTTTGTGCCGGCGCAGCATCGATTGCGATTTGGCCTCGTGTCGCGCATGGTTCGGCGATGATCGGCGTTTTCGATTCTGGCCATGGCGGGCTCACGGTGCTCCGGGCGCTGGTGCAGCGTTTCCCGGATGAGACGTTCTTCTATCTCGGCGATCACGCCAACGCGCCTTACGGCAACCGCCCCGCTGATGAGATCGTCGATCTGACGCGGGGGGCCGTGGAGACGTTGTTCGGGGTCGGATGCGGCCTCGTGCTGCTCGCCTGCAATACGGCGACGTGCGTGGCGGTGCGTCGCCTGCAACAGGTGTGGCTGCCGACGACGAGATTCGCCAAAACGCACAACGTGCTGGGCATCGTCGCGCCGACCGTCGAGGCGGCGACGCAAACGGCGTGGGGCGTCACGTCTCCGCAGTATCCGCAGAAGTACAACAGCGACCTGATCGCCGTGTTCGGCACGACGCGCACGATCGCCTCGGGCGTTTATCCGCAGGAAATCCACAAGCGCTGCCCGAAAGTGACAGTCGTGCAGGAGGCTTGCCCGGCGCTGGCAGGCGCCATCGAAGACGGCGCGCCGGAGGCGGAGCTCGATCAGCTCGTGGCGGCAGGCGTCGGCCGACTGATGGCCCAGACAGGTGGTGCGCCGCCGCACCGCGCGATTTTGGGGTGCACCCATTACCCCCTCGTCGAGCATCTGTTCAGCCGACATCTGCCGGCCTTCACGCGGCTGCTATCCCAGCCCGACGTGGTGGCGGACAGTTTCGAGGATTATCTCGCCCGCCATCCCCGCTATCGGACGGGAACGCGGGGGCTGCGGTTGATCACGACGGGCGATCGCGCTGCGGTCTCGGCTGCGGCGCGGGTGTTGTGGGACGAGGTGGGGGCGTTCGAGGGGATGGAACCCATGGATTGATGAGCGTCTTCAGAACTCACGACGCTCGGTGCCGCGTGCCACGAGATTTTCTAGGGGATGGGTGATAATTCCACTCTTGTCGTCCACCAGATTGTGCCCCGTCTGCCAGTAATTCGAATGTTGAATCAGTGGGCGCAAGCGATAGAGCCAAGCCTCGGATACGCCAGCCGCCAAAAAATAGTCTTGAAAAACGCGCTCCGTCTTATCGCGATCCGTGGTCAACATGCGGTTTTTTTCGTACGCGCCGACTTCATGAAACAACCAGATGCTGGACAAGGCCCCGTACCGCCGTTCGCCAGCCAGGAATACGGGCACGCAAGCCGAGCCACACGTCGCGCCCTGAGAAACGATCGTGAAAAGCCGGTGCGTTCCTCGAATGCGCTTCAGTTCAGCAATGACATTTTCAGCAACCCCGAGACTGCCACCGCCGGAATCGAGATAAAGCCATATGTGGGTGACGACTGGCCCGGTTTTGGCAATTTCAGTCGTGATGCACTCGGCCATAGGGCCGTCGATGGTGCCTTTCCACATCATAGCCAGGTTCGTTGCCCTCACCGGCCAAACGGTGAGGCTTGCAGGGCAGGGTTTCTGGGCACGGGCGACGTCAATAGGAGCGGCGCTACACAACACGGCCAGCAGCATGGACGTTAAAGTTCGCATCATACTCCCCGAGGATCGCACTGGAATGCGTCGCCAACTGGGACGAAAATGATCCAGCGATTAAGGCAATTTCTTGGCTATTTGGGCGCGCCGCGATCGATGACCCCTCGACCGCGCTTTTCGATCTCTGGCCTCACGCCTTCGCCATGCTACTGTGCCGCCGAAACCAATCATCACACCCGGGGACCCGTCCATGACTGCCAAGCCGCTCGATTATACGTCACTGCTGCGTGCCGACCTGCCGCCGGCTGCCGTCAAGTGGGCGGGGTTTCCGAAGT
>JANOKV010000041.1:0-4318 GCA_031419415.1 Hyphomicrobiales bacterium
TGGCGGCGCTTTCGCCGCGATCCCGTCGCGGTCGGCGCACTGATCGTGATCACGCTGCTGATCCTCACCGCAATCTTCGCGCCGTGGGTCGCGCCGCAGGACCCCTACAAAGGTATGTCGCTACGGCGTCTGCGCCCACCGGGAACGGATGGATACCCGTTGGGCTCTGACGAACTGGGCCGCGATATGCTGTCTCGTCTCATCTACGGTGCGCGCCTATCGCTGTTCATGGGCGTGACGCCGGTCATTATCGCGTTGTTCGCCGGCTCTCTCATCGGCATCGTGGCGGGCTATGTCGGGGGGTGGCTCAATTCGATCCTGATGCGCACCATCGACGTGCTGTTCGCGTTTCCCTCGGTGCTGCTCGCGATCGCCCTCTCCGGCGCGTTGGGCGCGGGCATTCTCAACGGCCTCATCTCGCTGACTGTGGTCTTCATCCCGCCCATCGCGCGCGTGGCCGAAAGCGTGACGACGAGCGTGCGCTCGCGGGATTTCGTCGAGGCCGCGCGCGCCACGGGCGCTGGCCCCCTGACCATCATCCACAAACACGTGCTGCGCAACGTGATGGGCCCCATCTTCGTTTATGCGATGAGCCTAATCGCCGTATCGATGATCCTGGCCTCGGGGCTATCGTTCCTCGGCCTGGGCGTCAAACCGCCTGAACCCGAATGGGGCCTGATGCTCAACACGCTGCGGACCGCCATGTACACGCAGCCGCTGCTTTGCGCGCTGCCGGGGATCATGATCTTCATGACGTCGATTTCCTTCAACCTCCTGACGGACGGACTGCGTTCGGCCATGGACATCAAGGCCTGACATGACCCTTGCGCTCGGACGCCCACTCCTGGAGGTCGTCGGACTGGAGAAGCAGTTTCCGATCCGCTCGGGGCTGTTTGGACGCGCCGGCGCCATCGTGCGTGCCGTCGATGACGTGACTTTCACGCTGCACCAGGGCGAAACGCTGGGTATCGTCGGGGAGTCGGGCTGCGGAAAATCCACCACCGCCCGCTTGCTGCTAAATTTGATCGCCCCAACGGCTGGCACGATCCGGTTCGAGGCCAAGGTCATCGGCGCGGCAGACATGCCGATGAAGATGTTCCGGTCTCAGGTGCAGATGGTGTTCCAGGATAGCTACGCCTCCCTGAACCCGCGATTGACGGTCGAGGATACGATCGCGTTCGGACCGATCGTGCATGGATTGCCACGCGAGGACGCGATCCGCCGCGCGCGCGGTCTGCTCGACCGCGTTGGGCTCGATCCGATCCGCTTTGCGGGGCGCTATCCGCACGAGTTGTCCGGCGGCCAGCGGCAACGCGTGAATATCGCGCGCGCGCTGGCGTTGGGGCCGCGCATTCTGGTGCTCGACGAAGCGGTGTCGGCGCTGGACAAGTCCGTCGAGGCGCAGGTGCTCAATCTTCTGCTCGACCTCAAAGACGAGTTCGGGCTGACCTACATTTTCATTAGTCACGACCTCGAAGTCGTGCGCTACGTGTCGAGCCGCGTGCTCGTCATGTACCTCGGCAAGATCGCGGAGTTGGGGCCAACGGAGGCGATTTACACGTCCAGCCGGCATCCCTACACAACGGCGCTGATGGGCTCTCTCCTGTCCATGGACCCCGACCGGCGTACCGAGCAGGCGCCAATATCGGGTGATCCGCCCAATCCGATCAATCCGCCGCCCGGGTGCCGCTATCACACGCGGTGCCCCTTTGCCGAGAGCGTGTGCGCTGATCGCGAGCCAGCCATCGCCGACATCGATGGAGAGGGTCACTCGGCGGCCTGCCATATGACGGTTCCGGGATCGGGTCATAGCAGATCACCCTCGAGGGGCCCATGAGCCAGACGCGCGATAGGGCCACCACCGGCAGCGAGGCGCCGATTCTGAGCATCGAAAAACTGTCCGTGACGTTCATGGGCGGCGCCAAACCCGTGCGCGCGGTCGACGATGTCGATCTGACGCTCGACGCTGGTGAAGTGGTCGCGTTGCTCGGTGAGTCGGGCTCTGGCAAGAGCGTCACCTTGCGCTCGATCCTGCGCCTACATGACGCGCGCAAGACGCGCATTTCGGGCCACATCCATGTCGATGGCGTCGACGTCATGGCGCTTCGCCCCGATGCTTTGGCGGACTTTCGCGGCAAGAGCGTCGCGATGATTTTCCAGGAGCCCATGCTGGCGCTCGATCCCGTCTACACGGTCGGCGCGCAGATCATCGAGGCCGTGCGGCGACACGACACCGTTTCGCACGCGGACGCCCGCGCGCGGGCGCTGGAATTGTTCGAGCGCGTTCGTATTCCGAGCCCCGCACGCCGGCTCGACGCCTACCCACACGAAATGTCGGGCGGCATGCGTCAGCGCGCCATGATTGCGCTCGCGCTGTCGAGCCGACCGCGCATTCTGCTCGCCGACGAGCCCACCACCGCGCTCGACGCCACGGTGCAGATTCAGATTCTCCTGTTGCTTCGCGAGTTACAAAGCGAGCTGGGATTGTCGATCATTTTCGTCACGCACGACATCGGCGTGGGCGTCGAAGTGGCGAACCGAATTGCGGTGATGTATGCGGGCCGCATCGTCGAATTGGGCCCCGTGCGCGATGTCATTCGCCAACCCCGCCATCCCTACACGATCGGCCTGCTGTCGACCCGGGGCGCCGGCGGGCGATTAACGGGCCGGCGGTTGCCGTCCATTCCAGGCAGCCCGCCCGATCTGTCCAACTTGCCACCCGGATGCGCGTTTGCCCCGCGCTGTGGATTTGTCACCGATGCGTGCCGCGTTGCTGCACCCGAGCCCCTGATCGTGCAACCGGGCCATTCAGTGCGCTGCATCCGCGCCGATGCCATCGCTTGACGCCCGAGGATCGCTGAGAACCCGTCAAGAGACGGATTTGGACGTCGAAAATTTCGACTTCAGAGATTTGGCCAGCGAGGCTTTTTCCGCCGCCGGCGGTTCGTTCTGGTTTTTGCGCGTTTTGGTGACTTCCGTGACGAACTGCCCGGTAAAGACGATGCCGCACCTGCACCCGTCGATGCGAACCACTTCGCATGACACCGTGGTTCGTTCCTGGGACGTCTTGAAGGCGAGGTTCAGTTTCGCGCCGACGGAGAATTCCGTGATCCGGCCATCCTGGCGAATAGACTGGAACTCGAGCAATGCGCCCGTCGCCGAACGGTCCCGCATCGAGCACGTCAGCGGCGTCGTTATCGTCGAGGACCAGACCGATACGACGGTGTTGGCCGAGTGCCTTTGCGCACGCCGTTTGCGCCCATCGTTCTCTTCGGGAGCCGGCACAGCGATGGACTTTTCGGGTGGCGCCGTGCGCCGCCCACCGCCTGCGGCTTTGGCAATCCGCGCGCTGACACCAAGGACTTCGAACGCCCCTGCCTCGGCGGCCGGCCCGTCAGTCGAAGACGGCCCTGGGTCTTTCTCGGTTTTCGGGCTGGGAGGCGAGAGGGCCGTCGACTGTCGACGCTCTGCCGGGGGCAGCACGTGCTGTCGCTTTGGGAGTTGTGGTTCTGGTTCAGCCTGCGACTGTTTCTGTGCGTCCATCCCCGACTGACCTCGAGCGGAACTGCCGGAACCTGTTGGCGGCGCCATAGAAAGCGGGGGTGTTTTTGGCGGCGGCACGAACGACTGTTCTTCGATCATGAAGATCTCATCGGACGGCGGATTGACCCGCTTCACGCCGCCCAGCATGGCCAGCGGTGGCGTCTTGGGCGGGGGACGGAAGGATTGGTCCTCGCTGGCGAAATCATCGGAGCGCGCTTCGAGTCGGCGCAGTCTATCCGCGTGGCGGCGCGCCTCGGTCTCGCGCTGTTCGGCAATCTTTCGAACCTGCTCGAGTTCGCGTTCCACCTCGGCCGCACGGCGTGCAGCCACCTCGCGTTCCGCTTCAGCCTGGCGGCGCGCTTCGGCTTCGCGCTGAAGGCTCGCCTCTTCGTGTTCACGAGCTTTCTCTTCGCTCCTGGCCGCCGCTTCGCGCAATGCCTCGAGCTCACTTTGCGCCTCGGCTGCGCGACGTTCGGCCTCCGCGCGTTGTTCCTCGGCTTGACGCCGGGCAACCTGCTCGCGATGGGCGTCCTGCGCCAAGCGGGCGGCGCGCTCGCGTTCTTCTTCCGCTTCACGCCGGGCAACGACTTCGCGTTCGCGCGCATCGACTTCACGTTGTGCTTCGGCCTCGCGACGCGCGATATGCTCACGCTCCTGCGCCTCGGCTTCGCGCCGCGCCTCGGCCTCACGCAAGCCGGCCAATTCGCGTTGCGCCTCCGCTGCCCGCTGTTCGGCCTGCTCGCGCTGCTCTTCCGCCAAACGCCGCGCGGCGGAC
>JANOKV010000042.1:0-9437 GCA_031419415.1 Hyphomicrobiales bacterium
CGGACAGGCGCGGAAACACGCGCCGCACGCGGTGCAGAGGGACGCCAGCCGAGGCCCGGCTTCGGCGAGGAAGTCAGCGGTCGTGGGCGCGGTGGATTCGGGCAGACTGGACATGGCAATCAAAGTGCGCCCGAGGGGGGTCGTGGGTCAAGCCGGGCGTGTGGATGTGGTTGGGGGGGCGCGATGGGCCACAAGGGGCACGACGCATCTACTCGGATGGCGCACCGCGCCATCGTCCCGCCTATCCAGCAGCAGACTTCTTCTTGCGCTGCGACGCTGCAGGAACGCGGGTGGAGTCACCAACCGACGAGGCCTCCAGCCTGCAAATTTCCTCCATGAAGGCGGAGCGCAGTTGCGCGGCTTCTTCTTCCGGAAGCCAGTTGGTCATTTGCGGGAAGACGGTCTTCCAGAAGGCGACCTCTTTCGCCGTCCACGGCATGTCCTTGGCGATGCGGGCTTTTTCCAGAACCTTGTTGACCTCGGCGCGTACGGTGGCGAGGGATGGCGCGTAAGACTGCTTCGGCGGTGCGCCGAACAGATCGTTTTGCGTGCCGAAGAGGTCGGGCTGCCTGCTGCGTGACATGGAGTTCCTGAGGCAATTGCGAATCACATGCGTATAATGCCTCGCCGCGCCCGCGAATGCGCGACTGCGTTTCAGTTTTCCTCAGCCTCTCGAGCCGTCCCCGTCGTGCCGAGCGCGCCTGCGGCGCTCAGTTGCTCATGCTCGAGCAGGGTCGCGCCCAGGATATCCGCCAACACCTCGCCTTGTGCGGGCTCGAGAGCGACGAGGCGGCCGAGCACGTGCAGGAGGTCGAGCAGGTCGCTGGTGTACTCGGCGAGCCAATGATCGGGCTGGATGTCGGACAACGGCGACGGCGGGCGGCGGTCGCCGATGATGGGACGGCGGCGATCCTTCTTGCGATAGCTGAACCACTGGTTGAGCACGTTCATGCCCGAGACGTCATAGTCGAACATCGCTTGGCTGATGTTCTCGACATAGCCCTTGCCGACGAAAAGGCGGCGGGACGCGGCGTCGTAGCGCAGCTCGTTGGGAAAGTCCTCGGGCGTCGATGGGATCGTACCGGCGCGGGGGATGGTCGGTCCGTTTGTGGCCAGACGTGGCGGTCCCGGCGGGCGGCCGGCCTGCTCGTCCACCATCCGCTCGCCATACGTGTGCAGCCAGATCACCTCGCGGCCGAGTGCGGCGACACGCTCGAACAGATCGGCTTGCGCCGTGATCGGCAGTCGCAGGCCGGGGCGCACGAGGTCCGCGCGGAAGCGCGCCGTGAAGCCGGGATGCGCCATCACGCCCGCGATATAGGCCATCATGTCGTCCGGCGTGATCGTGCGGCCGTAGGCGAGCGACAGATGCGCGAGGAGGGACGGCTTGATGTTGGAGACCGTGGCCTCGGCGTTGCGCCAGAGTGGGTAAACGCGGCCGCCTCGGTTAGCATAATGATGTTTGTCCGGTACCAATTCAGTAATAGTAATCGCAGGCCCCGATGATGGAGATACGTCTTCGGGAGCCGTCACAAAAATCTGCGAAGCCGACAAACCTTCCCACAATCGTGGGCGAGCCATACTGATAAGTCTATTATCGGGCGGTATCCATTGGCGATCAAGCGACCGAAAGCCATACTTCACCGGTTCCACCACTTCTTCCATATCATTGAAAATCGTTGTCGGCCTCGTCTTGAATTTACCGAGCGGCACTTTGACGACGGAGCGTACGTTGCGATCCCTTTCAGATAAAAATAGTTCATCCATGGCACCAGCGTCTTGCCCGCGACGAAGGCCGCGCCACCTCTCGTAAAGCGATCCACTATCGGGAGCGATGGGCCATGTCCTGCTCGCCGTCACGCCCGGACCAGCCCAATCAAAAGCAGCATCGAAAGGTATGAATTTGCTCCAATCTCCCATGCGCTCGGGCAGAAACGGTTCGCGCCATTCGGTAGGCCCATCAACCCATTCCGGCGCCTTCAAGACCAGCCTTTCGAGCGCCGCGAACTTGACCCGCTCGCGATGCCCCTCGGGCAACGCCATGTATTTCAGCTTGGCGGGCCTCTCCCGATCTTTGCCCGGCGTCCGCGCGGCCAGCACGATGCACACCGGCTGCTGCACGCCCTGGAAGATGCGCGTGTTCACGGCCGGCTGATGCCCTTCCGGCGAGCAGTCGATCACCCAGATTGCGTCGCAATCGCGGCGCAAATCCTCGCGCATTTTCTGGAAACCAGGCCCGTTCAGGAAGCCTGCGACCGTGATGAAGCAGATGATGCCCGCGCCGTCCCTGTTGCCGCCGACAGCCTCTCTATGTCCCGAGCCGAACACCTTGAGTGTCGCCCATCGCCAGAAATAGACGTACAGGTTCTTCAGATGATGCGAATGTGCACCGATGCCCCATTCGGGTGGCGGCGACCAGCGGTCCATCGGCGCTTCGCGCCCTTCGCTTCCGTCTTCGATCCAGCCGCCCATGTCGGCCGCCTTGTTCTTATAGGGCGGATTGCCGATCACGACCGTGATGGGTTGCTCGCGCTTGATGCGGTTGGCTTCCTTGCGTGAGGCCGCGATTGGCTCCACCATGCTTGAGAACTGCGTCTCGACCGCATAGGGGTCGCCCAAGGTGTCGGTGATGTAGAGATTGGGGATCGGCGGGATGAGCGTGCCGACGAGCGCCTGCATTTCCGCGATCAACCGCAATTGCGCGACCGCGAAAGGCCCGAACTGCATCTCGAAGGCGAACTTGCGCGAGGCGGCCTTTTCCACTTCTGCCGCGACGGCGCCGGCGCCCTTGTCCGCCTCCACGCTCCTGGCGATCTGGCGTAGTACACCCAGAAGATAGGTGCCGGTGCCAACGGCGGGATCGCAGATCGTCACGTCCTTTGCTGCAAGACCGTCGCGCTTGTTGAAGAGTTTCTTGTCTCGCAGCGCCTCGTCCACCAGGCGCACCATCGCGTCGACGACCTGTGGTGGCGTATAATAAGAGCCCGTCTGCTTGCGCAGATCGTTATCGTAGACCGCGAGAAAATCCTCGTAGAAGTAGAGCCACGCGTCGGCATCACCCTTCGAGACGAGATCCCAATCGACAACGTTGAGCACGCGCCGCAGCGTGTCGAGGGCGGAAGACAACGCGGTCTTGACGTTCGCGTCATCCACCAGCAACCGCAGCGCGGTGCCGATCAGACCGCTCACCTTGCGCAATTCCATGGCGGCATGATCGAGCCCATCGGCGAGGTCGATCTTGCGCACGCGCGCGACGAGCAGACCGAAGGTGACCGCCTGCGCGTAGCCGTCCGCGAACTGCTTGTTGGTTGCTTCCGGAAACAGCAGGTTTCGCCACTCGCTCGATAGCGAAGCGAGGCCGGGGTTGTTGCGATCCAGCTCCTCGACCACCTCCTCGCGAAGCAATCGGCACAGGCGTGCAGCGATTCCGGCAAGTTGTTTGGCGCTCGTTGGGGGAATTGGCGACCAAGAGAAGAAGTTCGAAAACAATCCTCGCAACGTTTCGGGCGCAGCGAGCTTAGCGCCTGCCATCTCGATATCGCCGTCGAGCCCGACCGACGCTATGAGTTCGCCGTCCTGCCAAAGTGTGAAACCGTTGCCGTCCGTATAGATGAGGTTGGGCAGCGTCTTGAGCTTGTGCCACTGCTTCTTGTCGTGCTCGTCCGTGAACCTGCGCGGATCGAATCCCTTACCAGGCGCCTTGACCTCGATGAAGCCTGCGAGTGCATTTTGGACGGAGACGGCATAGTCGGGTCGCGAGGACAAGTGCGCGACCGTCGTCTCGCCGACCAGCTTGACGGAGTTCTTCCGATGACCCGCCAGTTCGGCCATCCGCATCACGAGCGCTTCGAGGGGTGCCCGCAACTGATCTTCCGGTGCACCTGTCACGGCTGCATTTGCAAGCTTGCCCTTTGCCGACGTGCCAAATTCCGAAATGATCTCTTTAAGTTCGGCCATGCTCGCCCCCGCTACAGTATAGGGGCATAGCTATCGGCGTGCAGTTCGGCAGGTCAACCCTGTTCAGTGGTGGGGCACATCGTCACTTGTCGACCTGTCGATCGACTGTGGTCCAGGCAGTGGCAATATCGAAAACCAACGGACGCACGACCGGTTTCCGCGCGCCGGCCTTCGAAGATGTGCCGCTCATGCTGCAACTGCTCGGGCCCGCTCCGGATCATCGTCAGCCAATCCGAGCGCCTGCGGACCAGCAGTGACGCTTGCGGTGGCGGGGCGTGCTGACGAGAGCGGTTCGCATTGAGAGCTGCGGTAAGGTCTCCGCACATTCACCGTCCACCAACCCAGCCCCCGCATTCACCATAACTCCACACTTCTCTTGCCCGACTTATCCCCGCCTCCCTGCCCTGTGCCTATAGTGCTCGCCATCCGCACCGAAGAGGGGCCTGGGCTCGAGCTGGGACGTTTCGGGAGGTGCGGGAAAGCGCATTCGATAGGCAGCGCGGGGTGTCTCAGCCCGCCTCCGCTCGGTGCCGCGCCGGGTCAGCCGTCGTGAGACGCCCCAACCGGCAGAAGAGAGCCGCGGTCAAATATGGATGCACGCGGCATTCGCGGGACCGGCCGTCGACAAAGGGGGTCCACCCCCGTCATGCGCGCGTGGAGCGGCGAGGCCGCATCCAATTCAAATGCAAAAAGTGAGGTCTCGCCGCTCCGCGCACCCCTCTTTTTGGATGCACAGAAAGGTTTCGACGGTTGTATCAACATGAATATGGCGCGGTCAGCGCGACAGGGGGCACCTCTCCGAGGACGGCACAAGTGTGTCCGACCGGACTGATCCCTGACCCTCTCCCCATCGAAGGGCAGCCGATGGGGAGAGGGGATTTGTGTGGCGATGGGACGTGCCACGAATTCGTTGCTGGGCTGCGTCGGGGGAAGTACACACGGGAAATGGCCGGATGAACGCGCAGACGCACCCCACAGGATCGAGCCCCATGCCGCTGCAAACGAACTTCGAAACCATTCGCCTGGAGATCGACGCCGACAAGGTGGGCGTCGTGACGTTGAACCGGCCCGAAGTGCGCAACGCCATGAATACGACGATGATGCGCGAGTTGCGGGACTGCTTTTCGCAGTTCTACATTTATCCCAATGCAGCCGCCTGCCTCGTGATCACCGGCACGGGGGAGCAAGCGTTCTGCTCGGGTGGCGACCTCAAGGAACGCCGCGGGATGTCCGATGAGACATGGCGCCAACAACACGCCATCATCGAGCAAATGGTGCGCGCGATCCTCGACTGCCCGATCCCCATCATCGCCGCGATCAATGGGCACGCGTTTGCGGGCGGCATGGAGATCGCGCTCGCATGCGATTTCGTTTATGCGGCCGAGCAAGCCCGGTTCGCGCTGACCGAGGTGACGCTGGGAATTATGCCGGGCGCGGCTGGCACCCAGAATTTGCCGCGGGCCGTCGGTGCGCGGCGAGCCAAGGAAATCATCCTGACGGGAACGCCGTTCTCGGCAGCAGATGGTTATGAGTGGGGCATGATCAATAAGGTCGTACCGGGCCCCGAGCTGATGGCGCACGTCCTGGCGACGGCGGCCAAGATCGCGGCCAACGCACCGGTGTCCGTGCGCCAGGCCAAGAAGTCGATCGACCGCGCGGCGGATATGGATCGGGCGTCGGGCTTCGCCTTCGAGATCGAGGCCTACAATCGAACAGTCGTGACGCAGGACCGGCAGGAAGGCATCAACGCCTTCAACGAGAAGAGAAAGCCTGTCTACAAAGGGCAATGACGCAGCAACGGCTGTTGGCAACCGCAGCCACGAGTTGCGCGACCGCACCGACCTGCGCAAGATGTGTACGGATCTCTGCGGCCCCGGGCCGCCGGCCTCAGGAGAAGCGGAAATGCCCAAGTCAGACGTGATCGTGCGGGAAGTGGGCCTCAGAGACGGCCTCCAGCTCGTCAAATCGTTCGTGCCCACGGAAACGAAACTCGCATGGATGCGTGCGGTGGCGGCAGCCGGCGTGCCCGAGGTCGAGACGACCAACTTCGTGCCCGCCAAGGTGATCGCTCAGTTCGCCGACGCCAGCGACGTGGCCAAAGGCGCGCTCCAGATCGACGGCCCGGTGATGTGCGCGCTGGCGCCCAATCGCAAGGGCGCCGAGAACATGCTGATGGCCGGCATCCGCAAGATCAACTTCGTGCTGTCGGTCTCCGAGGGCCACAACCTCGCCAACGTGCGCAAGTCGACCGACGCCTCGTTCGCGGAATTCGAAAACGTCGTGGCGCTGAAGAACGAGCGCCCGGAATGGCGGGACGTGAAAATTCAAGGCTGCCTCGCCACCTCGTTCGGCTGCACCATCGAGGGCCGTGTCGATCCCGACCGCGTGCTGCGGTTTGCCGATCGCTATCTGTCGCTGGGCGCTGACGAGATCACGCTCGCCGATACGGTGGGCTACGCGTCCCCCAGCGAAATCCACAACCTGTTCCATCACACGGTGCAACTGGCGGCGGGCAAACCCGTCTACTCACATTTCCACGACACGCGGGGGCTCGGCCTCGCCAACGTCTATGCCGCGCTGGAAGCGGGTTGCCGCGCGTTCGACGCCTCGACGGGCGGTCTGGGAGGTTGCCCCTTCGCACCGGGCGCGTCGGGCAACATCGTGATGGAAGACCTCGTTTTCATGTTGGAGAAAGAGGGTCTGCGGACGGGCGTCGACCTCGAGAAATATCGCAAAGCGCGCGAGATCGCGGAGACGGCGCTCCCGAACGAGCAGTTCTACGGCACGATCCTGCGCGCAGGGTTGCCCAAGGGGTTCGTGCTGGCCACCAAGGCGGCGTGACGGTGACGGCGCTCCCCTCGCCCGCCGTTCGCGCCCTTGGCGACGCGGGCGCGGAGTGCCACACTGCCTCGAAGGTGCCGTCTCCGGACCGATTCTGCTCGCATACGGCGCCGCCGAGGGAGGTCAGCAATGGCAAGCACTGATGCGCGCGACCGGTTGAATTTCTTCTTTCTCAACCTCGGCCATTTTCTCGACCACCTGTTCACGCTGGTCTTTGCGACGGTCGCGGCTCTGGCACTGGTGAAAGAGTGGGGGCTCAGCTATGCCGAGCTGGTGCCTTACGCCACACCGGGATTCATCGCCTTCGGTCTGTTCTCTTTGCCCGCCGGCCGACTTGCCGACAAGTGGAGCCGGCACGGCATGATGGTCGTATTTTTCATCGGCATCGGCCTCGCGTCGATTGCGACCGGATTTGCGCAGTCCCCCCTGCAAATCGGCATCCTGCTGTTCTTCGTCGGCATCTTGGCCGCGATCTATCACCCCGTTGGGCTCGCCATGGTCGTCGATGGCGCCAAGGCGTCCGGCACCGGTATGGCGATCGGCATCAACGGCGTCTGGGGCAACCTGGGCGTCGGCGCGGCGGCCCTGATCACCGGCTGGTTTATCGACAACGGCGGGTGGCGGTCGGCGTTTATTGCGCCGGGGATCGTGTCGGTGCTGATCGGCCTCGCCTACTGGTGGCACGTGCGCGACGACATCCGGGCGGCCGCCAACCGCACGAAATCAACGGTCACGGCCTCGAGCAGCATGGGCCACCTCAGCGCCGAGGCGAAAGCGGCGCTGTGGAAACTCACCGCCGTCGTCTTTTTCACGACGGCCGTATCGAGCCTCGTGTTCCAGTCCACCACATTCGCCCTGCCGAAAATGTTCGACGAACGGCTCGGCGGCATCGCGGTCTCGGCGACGGCGATCGGCTGGCTCGCTTTTATCGTGTTCGCGGTGGCTTCGCTCGCTCAGCTCGTCGTGGGCTCGCAGCTCGATCGATTCGGGCCGCGCCGGGTGTTCATGGTGGTGGCCGCCATCCAGGTCGTATTTTTTGCCATCATGCCGGGATTGCAGGATTGGAGCGCGCTGGCGATCGCGTTGGGATTCATGTTGGGCGCGTTCGGGCAAATTCCGATCAACGACTACATGATCGGCAAGATGGCGCGATCCGAACTGCGCGCCACGATTTACGGCGTGCGCTATATCGTGAGCTTTTCGGTGCTCGCCGCAGCGCTCCCGCTGATCGCCTACATCCACGGCAACCACGGCTTCGACATGCTGTTCCGGGTGCTGGCGGGCGCGGCGGCCGTTATTTTCATGGCCGTCACGCTGTTGCCAGACACGATTGCGGAGCCCGAGGCCGCGCCCATCAAGGCCTGATCAGAGCGCCAACAAGAAGCTCGCCACGCGATCGGCCGCAACGACGATGTTACCCTTGCGGGTGAACCCGGACGCCCCGCGCGGCCCGAAATCATGATCGCCGTCGTCGCTCCAGGCGAGTTCGATCGCCGGCGGCAAGGTGAGCGCTTCCACCTCGTCACGCGTCCCGAACGGATCGCGCTCTCCCTGAACGATCAATGTCGGGCAGCGCAGGGCCGCGAGATGTGCGGTGCGCAGTTTTTCCGGCATGTTCGGCGGATGAAAGGGATACCCCAGACACACGAGCCCCTTGGCGATGCCAGCGTCGAACAGGTCGTCGGCAACGAGGCTGGCGACCCGGCCACCCATCGATTTGCCCCCGATCATCAACCGACCCATCACGGAGTCGCGGGCTTCCTTCACGGCCTGCATATAGGCCGGGGCCAGCGTCTCCGCCTTCGGCGCGGGGCGCTTTTTGCCACCACTGCGCCGGATCGCCATGTAGGCGAACTCGAAGCGCAGAACGCGCACGGCGCGCTCCGCCAGCAGGTCGGCAAAATCGTTCATGAAACGCGTGTCCATCGGACCGCCGGCCCCATGGGCGAGAATGAGAGTTGCCGCCGCAGTGTCGGGGCCGGTCGAGAGCCAATCGGGCATAGGTGTTTTCCTGGCCCACCGAAGCATCCGGTGTGGGCAGCCGGTGCTCTAGCACCGTTCACCCGACCGGCGCCATCCTCACGCTGCGGTGCAATAGCCCGCGCCATGGAAGGATGGATGCCATCGGCCCCGCAAGCAGCTACAGTGGATGACCAGCAGCGAGCCTGGGCCGAACAGGAGATTGGACGCATGAACGACGCGGTCGAGACGATTACCGCAGCAATTCTCGTAATCGGCGACGAGATCCTGTCGGGGCGAACCAAGGACAAGAATATCGGCCACATTGCCGACCACTGCAGCCAAATCGGTATCCAGGTGCGGGAAGTGCGCGTCGTCTCCGACGTCGAAAAAGACATCGTCGATGCCGTGAACGCCTTGCGCCAGCGCTACACTTACGTGTTCACGACCGGCGGCATCGGCCCCACCCATGACGACATCACCGCCGACAGCATCGCCAAAGCCTTCGGTGTCGGCATCGATCACCACCCTCAGGTCAAACAGTTGCTGATGGACAGCTTTGCGCGCCGTGGCGTGGAGGCGACGCCGGCCCGCCTGCGCATGGCGCGCATCCCCGATGGCGCCGAACTCATCGAGAATCGCCTGTCGGTCGCGCCCGGCTTCAAGGTCGACAACGTGAT
>JANOKV010000043.1:0-8173 GCA_031419415.1 Hyphomicrobiales bacterium
GTCGCGCGCGCCCGGACCTACGGCGACCACTTCGCCCTGGATCGGTTTTTCCTTGGCGGTATCGGGAATGATGATCCCGCCGGCGCTTTTGGATTCTTCTTCGGTCCGTTGCACGACGACACGGTCATGCAGAGGGCGAAACTTCATGGGTCAACCTCTCACTGATACGCAACTGAGCGCTTGCCGCGCCGCGAACGAGGCATGCCTCGTAGCGCCGGACGGGTGCCTCTAAGCCCTCCGTCCAGACCAACCGCTATATGCTGACCGTTGCTAGCACTGTCAAGCTGTGAGTGCCAATTGCGATTGAAAATCTGCGGCACTCGCGGCAAAGCAGTCAGATCCCCGTTGCGGCAACCCTGGTGGCGCAGGTCAAAGATCTGCAGTTACACCAAGCGTTTTATTGGAAACGGGATGGAATGGGCAGCAACGAAAAACCCGCGCTGGCAGCGCGGGTTCTCGGAATTTCTACATTCGATCGCCAACCGCCTCAGAGGGCGAAATCTTGGAGCTTGGCGCCTTTTTTGAGCGCAGCTGCCAGCCACTTCGGTTGGCGTCCACGCCCCGTCCAGGTTTCAACGGGATTGTCCTTGTTGCGATACTTGACCGCCACTTTCCCGCCCTTGCCACCGCGCGTGTTGCCGAACAGCTCATTGACGGAAAAACCACTCCGCTCGGCCATTTCCACCATGCGCTGGCGAACATCGATGCGCTCGCGCTCTTTGGCAGTGTTGATCGCCTTTTTTACGCGGAGATCGAGGTCCAGCAAATCTTTCAAAGACATCTTTTCGACGTTCGGTCCAGCCATTAAACGCGTCCTCTAGCTTTGATTGGAGATTGTTAAAAGGCTTCGATCTCGATGTAACGCTACCGGCACCGAAGGCAGTCGAATTGGTGGGAAAGTCTACGACTTTCCTCGCCTTCATAATACTCCGATGAAAAAATGCAAACGTTTCTGGTGGCTCTGATCAGTCCCTGGATTGGTGTGAACTGCCTATCGTTCGAGTTACAAGTGGAGAAAATTTGAGACCAGGCGCTGCGTCGTTTGTCAGGGGAGGGTTGTTAGCACTTAACGATGTAGGCTGCTAAGTAATTGAAAATTTGGAACATACTGGTTTTCCGCTGGTTGCCTTCGAGCTAGCGTCGCATCGTATGGATTCGACCTGGTGCCGAGGCTAGAAGGAGATCCTCAATGCCTGATCGCGACTTTCTCGCGCAACTCTCCGGCTGGAGCTTGACCACAGCCGAAATTCTTTACCGCCTCCCGGATCACCCGAACCTGCTGCAGACCTTCGTCTGGCAAGATTACGATCTGCATCCACGTTTTCCCCGGCTGCTGCAATTTCTCCAATTCTGGACATCGAGCCTGGAAGGTCCGCTGTGCGCCGTGCGGGTAGCGCATTCTCAATTGATCCATCCTCGTGAACTCACGTTCGCACAAGGAACATTTCGATTAAATTGAGAAAATGGGTCAGCGGGCGTGCATAACGCGGTTGGCTCGGGGCGGACGCCTGCTGAGTTGCCCAGAGCGATCTCGGAGCGGTGGATCAAATGGCGCGTGTCGTTCAACGTTTCGAGGTGAGCCTGAAAGCCTTCGTCCTGCACGGTGAAAAAGCCCTTTTTCTCAAAGAACGCGATACGGGCCTGTGGGAATTGCCGGGCGGGCGCATCGATGTGGGAGAGGAGACGCACGCTCACAGCGAAATTCTGGAGCGCGAGTTGACCGAAGAGCTGGGTGTCGGAATGAGCGTCCATTTCGGTGACGCCACCGTTTCTTGGACGAGAGCCCATCCCGAAGGCGGGCCGTGGGTGTTTCTAATTGCGAGGGTCGGGCGTCTGGTTGCTGGAGCGCCGGTGTTGTCCGACGAGCACGACGGCTTCGTGTGGGCATCGCTTGAAACGTGGCGGGACCTGCGCTTCCCGCCGCAATCGGGTTACGTGGACGGCATTTCCGCTCTCTGGCGGATCGCCCGGCAACGATAGGAGGTGGCGAATATATCGGGGCTGCGGTTCGCAAACGCCTTGTAGCGGACTCGACTGACCCCCAGGTCTGTATGATATTAGATAGAGGGCAGAGGAAGGGCGCTTGACATGCTGACACCCCTTGAGATTTCGTTCCACGGTCTTGAAAGAAGCGAAGCGATCGAGGCTCGCATCCGCGAAAAATTTGGTCGTATCGAAAAGCATTTCGACCGGATCACGCATGCACGTGTGGCCATTGGATCACCGCGACGCCGCGCACCCCTGCCGAAAATATTCCACGTCAAGATCGAGATTGGTATTCCGGGCCACAAGCCCATCTTCGTCAATCATGAACCGATGGACGACGGTGCCCATGGCGATATCGTGATGGCCCTGAAAGACGCTTTCGCAGCGGCGTCTCGACAAGTCGACGAACTGGTCGCTCGCATGGACAAACCTGCGAAGCGCGAACAGTCTCGCCGCCGTTCGCGCGTGGTCGCGAGTGAACAGCCCTGAAGCTCAACCTAGCGTCCAGCCGCCATCCACCAGCATGTGTGTGCCGGTCATTAACGCCGACGCGTCGGACGCCAGATAGACCATCGCCCCCATCAAATCCTCTACTTGGCCAATACGACCGAGTTTGATCTTGGCCGTCACGAGATCCCGAACTTTCGGGTCTCGTAGCATTTCGGCTGCGAGCGGTGTTTCGATGAACGTCGGACACAGCGTGTTGGAACGAATGCCCTGTGGGGCCAGTTCCGCAGCGATGGCGCGCGAAAAGCCTTCCAGCGCAGCTTTCGTCGCGCAGTAGACGGAGCGTCCCGGTCCAGTTGTGAACGCCATCTGCGACGAAATGTGAATGAGTGAGCCCTTCGTCCCTGTTTCGACCATGCGCTTGGCCACGGCCTGAGCGACGACCAAGGCTGCTCGAACGTTGAGATCGAGGAGGTGGTCGACGTCCTCCAACTTGAAGTCGATGAAGGGTTGCGGTCGATTGGCTCCCGCATTGTTCACCAGGACGTGGAAGGGAGCTTGATCGGCGATCGTGCGGCGGACGGCATCGGTGTCGGTCACATCGAGGATGACAGCCTCGCCACGTCCGCCCTTCGCGCGAATGGCCGAGACCGCTTCCTCGATTTCCGTTTTCGTGCGTGCAACGAGGACTACTTGGGCTCCGACATCAGCCAGAGCGGCGGCGGCGGCCAGTCCAATTCCTCGCCCGGCGCCCGTTATCAGCGCGCGTCGCCCATCGAGGCGAAAGGAGGGTGTCTGTGGAAGCTGCATGTCATGGCTCCAGTGCGGGTTAGGGCAGCCTGGACCTGGAATACTGGTGGTCCCGGCATGAGTTTCAGGCGAACTCGAGGTTTTGGACTGTCGCGGCACGCCGGCGATAGTCTGCGCCAGTCATCCCCCATTCATTGACCGTTGGGTATGGGACCGTCAATAATGGCGCACGCAGGTACAGTAATGGCAACCGGAGTTCTGGCAACGGCCAACGCCAGCGTCCACGTCCGCGCTCGAAGGGGCACGTCGATCCCGAGCACGCGGCTGCGCTGGAATGGTGCAATGACAATTGCTGTCATGGATCGGGCTGTTACGAAATGGCAGATCCACCTGTCAATCGGCAGAGCCGGTCTGGAATAACGAGGGGCAGCCATGTCGAGGGGACTGCTGGGGGCATTTCTTCTGTCATTAGGCAATGTGGTGGCGGCGGTGGCGATTGCCTCGATGCAACCGGCTCTGGGGTCAACGGCGTCGCCGAGGTTCGTATTTGCCACGTCCAGTACATATGACACGATCGATCCACACATGGTGCTGGATCAACCTCGAATCGCTGCACGCCTCAATCTCTACGATGGCTTGCTCCGGTGGATCGACAACCCTGCGAAGCTCGAGCCATGGCTCGCTGAAAGCCACAGCGCGTCGGCTGACGCGCGCTCCTATCTCTTCACGCTTCGTAGCGGTGCTAAGTTTCATGACGGCACCGAGATCAAGGCGTCCGATGTCGTCTACTCCGTCGAACGTCTCTTGGCCTTGAAGCAGGGCGCCTTTGCGCTCTTTGCCGATCTGGTTGCGCCAGGCTCCACCAAAGCGGTCGATGAGCGCACCGTCGCCTTCAACTTGGCGAAAGCTTCGACGAATTTTCTGTCGATGGTTCCCGAGATTGCGGTGGTCAATGCCGCGCTCGTCAAGCGCAACGAGATCAACAACGACTGGGGCCGCGCGTGGTTGGCGAAGAACGAGGCAGGGTCCGGTTCCTACATCCTGACGCGCTATGATGCCACGATCGGCTTCGTGGCCGAACGGTTCAAAGATCACTGGAATTCCAAATGGGGAACGAGGCCGATCGCTGTGATCGAGTTTCGCACGGTCGTAGACACTGAAAAGCGCATGCAAGGGCTTGTCAGTGGCGATTACCAAGGCATCGATGGCCGGTTGTCGAGACTACAACTCGACGTGGTCCGCAACGACGCGTCGCTGCGTGTGATCGAGGCCCAATCCCACCGCTTGTTGCAGGCGGTCGTGAATAGCGCTCGTGAGCCGATGAAAGACCCCGAATTTCGCCGGACCCTCGCAGCGGCCTTCGACTACGATGCGTTTCTATCGTCAATCCCAGTCAGCAGTCGCGGCGTAAAGCCTCGGCAAGCCACACTTTGGGGCGCGGCCAAAGATGCGCGCAGCGCGGACTACGACCTGGAAAAAGCGCGCGAGCATTTGGCCAAAGTTCCCGCACCCGTGCGCGAAATCACCATCGCTTCGATTGCCGGAGATGGGCAGTCACAGCAGGCTGCGGGGCTCCTTCAGAGTGGCCTCGAGGCCCTCGGCATCAAATCCAATCTCGTTTCCGAGCCTTGGGCCGTCGTGGCGAACAAATTGCGCGACGACAAGGAGATGTACGATATTCTCTTCTCTTGGCGGCCGGTTTACACGCCCGATCCGGCTGATTGGCTCCAAGCTTACGAGTGTGACCAGGTCGGCCAGCTCAACGAGAGTCGCTATTGCAATCGCGACATCGACAAGCTCATCAAGGAAGCTCGCGGCGCCACCGATCCGGAACTGCGCCGGCGCACTTACGAGAGGGCGATCGCGTTGCTCTCCGACGATGCGGCGGGGCTGTGGATTTACGACGCCCGCTGGTTCGGCGCCTTCAGTAAGCGCGTCTCAGGGATTCGCTTCAGCCCAACCAGCGAAGGCCAAGACATGCGTTGGGCAAGCCTGGATTGAACCTCGGGTAAGGACCTGCCGCCATCGACCAGAGTTCAGGGCCGCATGGAGAATGATCTGGGGCCGGGAGTGCGCAACGGCTCGGCCAGCCGGGCGAAATCACACAACAGCGGCCGGGTTTCGCGCGGGTCGATAATTTCCTCGATCCCGAACGCCTCCGCCGACCTGTAGGGTGAGCGCAGCGCCTGGAGTCTTGCCTCGATTTCGGCAATTTTGACGGCTCTGTCGGGGGCCTCGTCGATCTCGGCGCGGTAGGCCGCCTCGATCCCGCCTTCCAGCGGCAGAGAACCCCACTGGGCCGACAGCCATGCGTAACGGATCGAAAGGCGTCCCGCCGGCACATGCGCGGCGCCAGCCACACCGAAGACGTTTCGGGTGATGATCGTGCACCAGGGCACGGTGGTTTGGTTGATCGCCGCCATCGCGCGCACGCCATGGCGGATCGTCGCGGTCCGCTCTGCTTCGAGGCCGATCATGAAGCCGGGACAGTCGCACAGGTAGACGATGGGAATATGAAACGTTTCGGCGAGGTCGACGAAGCGTGTGACCTTGACGCAGGCGTCCGCAGTCCATGCGCCCATCACATGGAAGGGGTCGGATGCCATGACGGCGACCGGCAGGCCTTCCAGGCGCGCCAGGCCCGTGATCACGGGTCGCCCAAAATGGCGTGTGATCTCGGTGAACGAGCCCTGGTCGAACACGGAATCGATGATCGTGCGCATCTTGTAGGGTTGGTTCTTGTCGCGCGGAACGACCGAGAACAATCGTTCGTCGCGCCGCTCCGCTGGATCCGCATAGGGCTGGCGCTCGCCGACCGACCAGACGGACGAAGGCAAGTAGGACAGGAAACGGCGGGCGGCGGCGAAGGCCTGCTCCTCGGTATCGACGGCGTCATCGATCGCTCCCGCGCCGCACTGGATCTGCCAGCCGCCGAGTTGCAATTTGTCGAGCGTGCTTTTGGAGCCGATGCGCGCCACGACCGGCGGTCCAGCGACGAACATCGCCGAGGTCTTCTTGGTCATCACCGAGTAATGGCTAGCCGCCATCTGTGCGGCGCCCAGACCCGCCACCGAACCGAGCCCGAGCGCGACGACGGGCACGAGGCCGAGATTGTCGGCCAGCAGCTTGTAGCGCAACGGATTGCCGTCGAGGCCACCGGGCAAGTTCGTATAACCCTTTGTTTCTATGGTTTTGACCGAACCGCCGCCGCCTGAACCTTCGATAATGCGAACGATGGGCAGCCGGAGCTCCTGCGCCATCTGCTCAGCGAGGACGGACTTGTGGGGAATGGTGGCGTCGGCGGAACCACCGCGCACCGTGAAATCGTCACCGCTGATGATGACGGGGCGCCCGTCGATCTGCGCGCGCCCGGTCAGACGATTGGTGGGCGTGAACGACAGAAGTTGTCCGTGGGCGTCATAGGTGCCTTTGCCGGAGAGCCCACCGACTTCGCGAAACGTCTCAGCATCGACGAGACTATCGATACGTTCGCGGATGGTCAGCCGGCCGGCTGAATGTTGGCGCTCGATTTTGTCGATGCCGCCCATCTCGGCGGCCATGCGTTCACGCACGCGCAATTCGTCGAGTTCAGGCTGCCACCCGCTGGCTGGGGGCAGCCCGACAACTCCGTCATCATTCGGCATGAACGTTTCCTCGTCCCATCTCGATTGGCCGAAGCGTAGCACTTCGAAGCGCTCGCCGTTAAGGCCCCACGCACAGGACAGACGTGAGGGACGTGCCCTGTTGAAAATTGGTGTCATCGGGTCTGGGGACGGACGCGCCGGAGCCACAGGGCATGCAGCCGTCGAGACGGGTCGAATGCGTGACATTGCGTGCGTCTTCGCAAGTGCAAAATGAGGGGTTCACAAGCTGATCGATTCTGCTATGTTCCGCCAATCGATTGGGCTGCCACCCGAAGCGGGTGCCGGCCTGTCGTTTTATGATCGCGGGCCATAGTCGCGATTTGGTGACGCGGGGTGGAGCAGCCCGGTAGCTCGTCAGGCTCATAACCTGAAGGTCGTTGGTTCAAATCCAGCCCCCGCAACCAAATTTTTCAAGCACTTAGCTGAAAAGACAAACTCCCAAAAAGTGCTCTGGGTAGCACATAGGTAGCAAGAAAGCTGGTCACCGGACGGTGCGCCATGTGCCGCTGGGTAAAAGTGGCCCCCTAATGTGCAAGCAATCGTCCATGCGCAGCCGTAACGCTGCTGCGTTCGGGGTATTACACACCGCCGCTCCGAAACGGTCTTTCTTCGCAAGCACCCTCTCGTGGCTAGCCGTGCCTTGAATTGCTGGCAACGCACACCCCGAGCGTCCCTCTTGCGGCGATTACGGGTTCTCCTTACGCTTGCATCAAGTCCGCCAAACCGGAGCATCTTGACATGCAATCCCAAGGAAACAGATTTGCCGTCGAGCCCCTCACGTTCGTCGTCACGCATCAACTGTGGGACGGCAACGTTCAGGATCATGTGGACCAGGGTGTGTCCATCGAAGTGAAGGCCGAAGTTGGCGGCAAGTCGACCACGCTGCTGCACTTCAACTGCTTCGATATCGAGCGCAGCTACATTTATGGCCCGGAGAATTCCGAACTGACGACGCCCAACCGGGTCGGCGGCGGCATGGGCGTGCATTGCCGCATGGACCCGGTCGTCGATGGCAATCCCATCGGCTGGACCATCCGTATTCTCGATCAGAAGCTCCCCAAGATGATCGAACGGGCGGGCTATCCACAAATCGCGCGAGTGACCGACCTTACCGCAGTGCGCCGCATTCTGCCCGACGTGGAGGCCTGCGCCCGCGAGACGTTCCACACCAGGCGCAATACCGTCAAACACAACCGCGGCACGGAAATCTTCGAAGCCGGGAACATTCGGTTCGGCCTCGAGATGCGGCGTCAGAAGAACGGCGACGGCGGCCTAGCCATCCACGTGCTTGGCGATATCGGCGGGTCGAAGGGCAAGAAATACGTCGAGGAAACGGAGCTGCTGGC
>JANOKV010000044.1:0-1785 GCA_031419415.1 Hyphomicrobiales bacterium
AGCCATCGTGCGCTGCCCCCCCAGGGATATGTCCTATGGCACCCGCGAATTTGGCGTGAAAGACTGAAATGGTTATACGTTGGCCTTCGCAAAGAGCCTATGAATGAATCAGAACTCATTGATCGCTACTGCCAAATCTGGAACGAGCCAGACGCCGATCGTCGTGCAGCGCTGCATGCCTCGGTATGGGAAACAGATGCCCCCCCTATACGACCCGTCCGTCCACGCTCGAACGCCGACGCACTGCTCTCTCACATCGCTAGGGTACGAGCGCGTCGTCCCGGAGCCATAGTCCTGCGTACCAGCCAGGCGAGCCCGGCCGCGGCAAGCCAGTTGCCAAATGTCTTTAGCGCTTCTTTGTCGCCTGGGGAGGAACTCGAGGTGCAGTTGACCCGTGCATCGCCCAGTGCCAGTAGCCGGGCGAGATCACCGCACGAACTGGCGGGATCATTCGTCGCGACGCGGCCCCGAGGGTTTTCGCGCGTCCCCGTCATTTCCCGGCGGGTGTGCCGTCCTGCCCGGGCGCCTTTTCGTCCAGCAGCGTCTGGATGTCGTTCAGCACGATCCGCGGATAAAGAAACATCGACGAGTAGATTTCCCGGACATCGCCCGCCTCGTCGATCAGGAACACCTTCAGCACATGCGACAGTTCGCGGCGCGGGCGGCCGGTGGACCGGTCATACGTGACCCGGACATCCTGGCCGAATCCCTCGACGAGCGGCATGAGTTCGCGCGCCGAGCGGGTGGTCAGGAAGTACCAGCGCAGCCCCCCTGCCTTTTCCTCCGCACGGCTTCCCGCGTAACGCCGCATCACGTCTGGCGCATCGCGCGCGGGATCAAACGAAAGCGTGACGAACCGGATCTTGCCGTGCAGCGAGGGCGTCGCGACGATCGCGTCCTTCAGCTCGTCGAACACGCGATAGGCGAGCGGACAACCGTCGGGATCGATGCAAGTGGTGTAAATGAAGCCGAGCAGGGTGATTTGACCGCGGGTGTAGCGGGACAGCGGCTGCGGCCGGCCATTGATCCCGACCACCCGGCCCTCGGGCGCCGCCATGATGCGGTGGAGGGTATAGCTGCCCGGCGCGGGCGGATTGAAATCCGGCTTGGCAAGCGGTTCGCCGCCATGGGCGAGGCACGACACCGGCCAGACAAGCGCGGCGGCGAGCGCGAAAGCCCGCGCCGCACGTGAAATGCCCAGGCGATTGCTCACCCGCCGGCCGGTCAACGCAGCGCTCTCGAACCCAGTTTCATGTGATGGGCGCGGCCAAGCTTTGCCTGGACGAAATCGACTTCGAATTTCTGCACCAGTTCCTTGCCGTCCCACGCGAAGCCGCGCAGGAACTGCTCGTTGTCGTCACCGCCCTTGTCCCAGTTGGCCAGAAGGGAAGAGGTGATGTACACGCGCTTGCCGTCCCAGCTCTGCGAAATCATGTTGACCTGCTTGCCGGTGGTCTTCTCGTAAGTCTGCTTCGGCGCCTCCGGATTGGACAGGTCGAAATAACGCGTCTTGCCGTCCATGAAGGTGTTGACCCAGAGGCCCTTGCCGTCGCGCGTGATGCTGATGTCTACCGGCAGCGGGGTCTTCGAGGGATCGCCGATCGTGCCGACTTCCTTCGCCAACCACTCGCCCTTGCCGTCCTGACGGACGAGCCAAAGTTTGGATGTCAGCGCCGTGGCGGTGATTGCCCAGTCGTCCTTGGGATTGAGCGACCAGCGTATCTCCAGCGGAGCGCCCGGAACGGCGAGCACCTTGGTCGGCTTGATCGCCTTCAGGTCCCAAAG
>JANOKV010000045.1:0-10295 GCA_031419415.1 Hyphomicrobiales bacterium
CTACAACAAGATGTTCGTCGCCTACCTGCGCACCTTCGCCCGCTTCGGCCTGAAAGCGATCCCCATGCAGGCCGACACCGGCCCCATCGGCGGCGACTTGAGCCACGAGTTCATCATCCTGGCCGACACCGGCGAGAGCGAAGTGTTCTGCCACAAGGACTATCTCGACTTCGACATCCCGCCGGCGACCACGAATTTCGACGATATCGCCGGCATTCAAGCAACCGTCGATCGCTGGACATCGCTTTATGCGGCGACCTCCGAAAAGCACGACGCGGGCGCCTACGACGACATTGCGGACGACCGGCGCGTGTCGGCGCGCGGTATCGAGGTGGGTCACATCTTCTATTTCGGCACCAAGTATTCCGAGCCCATGAAGGCAGCGGTACAGGGGCCGGACGGCAAGCCCGTGACGCTGCACATGGGCAGCTACGGCATCGGGCCGACGCGCGTGGTGGCGGCCGTCATCGAGGCCTGCCACGACAAGGACGGTATCGTTTGGCCTGTCGCCATGGCGCCGTTCGAGGTCGTCGTGATCAACTTGAAAGCGGGCGATAAAGAGTGTGACGCCGTTGCCGAGCGCGTCACCGCCGAGCTCGAGGCGGCTGGCATCGACGTCCTCCACGACGACACCGATGACCGCGCGGGCGCGAAGTTCGCGACGATGGATCTGGTCGGCATTCCGTTCCAATTGATTGTCGGCCCGAAAGGCGTGAAAGCCGGCGAAATCGAGATCAAAGCCCGCAAGGGTGGCGATCGCAAGACGGTCGCGACCGATGCCGGCATCGCCGAGGCCGTGGCGCGGGTGCGGGCGGAGCGGGGGTAGGCGAGTGGCGGCGCGACAGGCCGTGAGTTCAGCGGTGGGCTGGATCTCGATCGACGAAATCCCCACCAATGTCATCCCGGTGCGTGTCACCGGGCTCCAGATTGCGGCTGGGTCAGGAGTTTGCGGAAGGCTGGATGCCATGGACAAGCCGCGGGATGACAATTCTGGTGATTGCCTTACAAATTGAGCGATCCACCGATAGGATGACCCCTTTATCGCGTACGCATTCCGGCCAAGATTGAGACTAATACTGGATTCGACGCCAACTGAGCACTCCGGGGAATGATATGATTGCGGGCCTGACCTATCTCGATATCGGGTTGATTGTGATCCCGATTTTGTTCGTGCTGCTGGGCCTGTCCGTCGGCGCAACACGCCTCGTTCTGTCGGGCATCGTGCGGTTTTTCGTCGGGCTTTTGGTCGGGCTGGCCGCAGCGGCCTACGTCGGGCTCACCTACTTCCTGCCCATCGCGCAGTTGGCGGTTCAATTCAGTGTGCCTCCCGTGGTCGCACAAGGCGCGACCATCGGGCTCGCCCTGCTGATCGTTCTCATCCTGACGTACAGTCTGCTGGGGTGGATCAAGCGCGGGCTTGTCGGCGTCATCGCAGAGAATAAGCCCGTTTACGTGGTGGATCGCATCCTGGGATTGCCGTTCGGAGCGGCGTTGAGCGCCGTCGTCGTTTTCCTGTTTGTCGTCGCGCCCTACACGCAATTTCGCACAATCGCCCGAGACCCCAAACAACGGCCCATTTGGATCACGCAATCCAAAGCCCTGCCCTATCTCGACGCCTCCGCCGACATCCTCGCCAAAGAAGTCGCCCGCCTCGCCCCCAGCGTCCTGCGGTTGATCCCGAATTAGGGTCGTTTTTCTCGGTGGTGAGAGACCCCACACGCCGCGCCCCGGGCGCGCCGTCCGGGAAGCAGTTGAGAGGGCGGTGCTCTGCCGTTCTACTCGCGCGGCATCGGGCGGGGTAGCCGGGAAGCAGTGGGGAGGGTGGGTGCGCTATCAGAAGTGCAGCCACCTGCCTGTTTCCCATGAGGCTCATAGCCCTCCCTCCCTGTTTCCCGGGCGAGGCTCGCGCGGGAGCGCGGGCGTCGACCCGGGATCACGTGGGTGCCGGAGAATGCGCCGGCGTGGGTGGGAGTGAGAAATTGGCGCCGCCGTGATCCCGGCTCGCCGCGCCCCGGGCGCGCCGTCCGGGAAGCAGTGGAGAGGACGGTGCTCTGCTGCTCTACGCGCGCGGCATCGGGCGGGGTGGCCGGGAAGCAGTGGAGCGAGGATTGGGATTGTCGCAATTCGATGCCAAGGACTACTGGGTCTACATCATGACGAACGAGTCGCGGGGCGTGCTGTATGTCGGCATGACAAGCGATCTGGTGGGACGCGCCGTGCAGCACAGCGATCGGCTACTGGACGGGTTCACGAAAAAGTATGGCGTCAATCGGCTCGTCTATTTCGAATCACATGACCAGGCCCATATTGCGGCCCGCCGAGAGCGCGCGATGAAACGGTGGCGACGTGATTGGAAAATTGAACTCATCGAGCAGGCCAATCCGACATGGCGCGATCTTTTCGGCGAAGTGCTGCAGGCGCACGGTTACGCCGACTGATCGGCATCTCATCATCCCCTTTGCGATCCGCCGCGAATATCGCTACAGGGTGCGCGGATAGCGCTTGCCGTGAAAGGACGCCCGCGATGTTCGATCCCGAGACGCCGCCCGAGCTGATGGTCACGCGCTGGATTAATTCGCCTGGGCCGGTGACGCTGGCTGGGTTGCGTGACAAGGTCGTGGTGCTGGTGGCCTTCCAGATGCTGTGCCCCGGCTGCGTCGAGTTTGGGCTGCCGCAGGCCAAGCGGATCGCGCAGCGGTTCAATCCCGACCAAGTGGCCGTCATCGGCCTGCACACCGTCTTCGAGCATCATGATGTCATGACGGGCGAGGCACTCGACGTGTTCATGAAGGAATACCGTTGGCCGTTCCCGGTCGGCATCGACCAGCCCGACGGCAAAGACATGCCGCGCACGATGGCCGCCTACGAGATGCGCGGCACGCCGACCATGCTGATCTTCGATCGCGCGGGACGCCTGCGGCGGCATTTCTTCGGTCGACCCGACGACATGATGGTCGCCGCCGAAATCATGGGCATGGCGACCGAGGACAAGGGCGCCCCGCGCGAGCAGTCGGCGGCGATCGAGCGAAAGATGGCGGCCATCTTGCGCGGCGATGCGCACGATCAGCACGGCCACGACCATGACCACGTGCATGGCCCCGGCTGTAGCCACGATCATGATCACGGCCACGAGGGCCACGTGCACGGACCAAACTGCAACCACTGATCACGGGCCTAAAGCGGCGTCCCAACAGCATCCATTCGGTCGACGCCGCGATCCCGGCTCGCCGTCCGGGACGCAGTGGAGAGGGTGGTGCTCTGCTGCTCCACCCGCACGGCATCAGGCGGGGTAGCCGGGAAGCAGTGGGGAGAGTGGTGCTGCCCAGTGGTTTGGGTTGCGCCTCTCGCGTTTCATCAACATCGTTCTCGCTCTTCTGTTTCCCGGGCGGGGCTCGCGCGTGAGCGCGGGCATCGACCCGGGATCACGGGGGTGCGAGGTGAGGCGCGGATGACGGCTCCCATACCGCTCCCTAAATTGAAACATCGCCATCGAGGGGCTTCACAAGAGCGGCGCGGCGGGCAAGTGTTGGGGACAGGATCAATCCGCCAACGGGAGCGCCACTGCATGAAAAGTCCCTTCGACCTCACCGGTCAGGTTGCCGTCATCACGGGATCGAGCAAAGGCATCGGCCGATCGATTGCCGTAATCATGGCCGCCATGGGCGCTAAAGTGGTGGTGTCGAGCCGCAAGGCCGATGCCTGCGAAGCGGTGGCGGCCGACATCCGCAAGGCGGGTGGCGACGCCACCGTGATCCCCTGCAACATCGGTCGGCGACCGGAGGTCGAGGCTCTCATCTCGGGCGCCATCGCCAAGTACGGAAAAATCGATGCGCTCGTGTGCAACGCAGCGGTCAACCCCTATTTCGGGCCGCTGTCGGGCATCTCCGATGACGCCTTCGACAAGATCATGGCCTCGAATATCAAATCGAACCTGTGGCTGGCCAATCTCGCAGCGCCCGGCATGGCGGAGCGCGGCGGCGGCACCATCACGATCATTTCCTCGATCGGCGGCCTCAAGGGATCGGAGCGGCTGGGCGCCTACGCAATCTCGAAAGCGGCTGATTTCGGGCTGGCGCGCAGTCTGGCGGTCGAACTGGGGCCGAAGAATATCCGCGTCAACTCCATTGCGCCGGGTCTCGTGAAGACCGACTTCGCGCGCGCCCTGTGGGAAGACCCCGCCAACCTCAAGAAACGGACGGATACCACACCGCTGCGCCGCATCGGCGAGCCCGATGACATCGGCGGAGTGGCTGCGTTTCTGGCGTCTCCTGCCGCAGCGTTCATTACCGGCCAGGTCATCGTGGCCGATGGCGGCGTGACGATTGCGTGAGGGTGCGGTCCAACTGATTTCGATGTGTTGAAGTGCCATCCCGCGATTTATTCGCGGGGTCCAGCGTGCCGCACGCTCCCAAGCCAGCCGAGTGCTGGTTCCCGGCCGCAAATGCCGGGATGGCACGCATGACGAATCGGGTTGCGCCTGCTGCGGGGCTCGGTGGCGTGACACGAGCGCCCCGTCACCTGCTGGACATTGGTCTCGGGTCGCGTCAGTCTGCCTTATGTGTGTCGTGATGGTCGGTCGGGACACGGACCCCGGTTGCCATCGCCGATTTTCTTGCACGAGAAGGATTAAGGAATGCTCGACAACGTGTCCCGACGCCAAGCTCTCGCTCTCGCGGCGGGTGCGACACTGGCCGCTCCGTCCATCGCGCGCGCCCAACAATACCCCACCAAGCCGATTACGCTGATCTGCCCCTGGCCAGCGGGTGGCTCGACCGACATCGCGCTGCGGACGATGGCGGAAGTGGCCGGCAAACACCTCGGCCAGCAGATCATCATCGACAATAAAGCGGGCGCGACCGGAACGCTCGGGCCAGCGACGATGGCGGCCACGGCCAAGCCCGATGGCTATACGATCGCGCAGATGCCCATCAGTATGATGCGGCTGCCCCTGATGCAGAAGACGGCCTTCGATACGCTCAAGGATTTCACCTACATCATCCATCTCACCGGCTACACCTTCGGCGTCACCACCAAGGCCGACAGTCCGTTCAAGACCTGGCCCGACGTGATCGAGTTCGCCAAGGCCAACCCCGGCAAGGTGACCTATGCCACGCCGGGGCCGGGATCGTCGCTGCATATCGGCATGGAGCAGATGGCGGCCCACTCGGGCGTGCAGTTCACGCAAGTGCCGTTCAAGGGCGGCGCAGAAACGGGCGCGGCCGTGCTGGGTGGCCACACGATGTTGCAGGCCGATTCGACGGGCTGGAAACCTCTGGTCGATGCCGGCCAGCTCCGGTTGCTGAACATCTGGACAGCCGAGCGCAGCACGAGCTACCCCGACACACCGACGCTGAAGGAGCTGGGCTACCCGTTCGTCTTCGACAGCCCGTTCGGGATCGCGGGCCCCAAGGGCATGGACCCGGCGATCGTCAAGGCGCTCCACGATGCGTTCAAGAAAGCCATCGAGGACAAGGCCGTCATCGAGACGCTGGCGAAATACGACATGCCGCCCCGCTACATGGATACGCCATCCTATCAGAAGTTCGTCGGCGAGATCATCACGCAGGAGCGCGCCGCCCTCGACAAGATCGGCTTGTTGAAAAAGGATTGAGCGGCACTTGCGCAAACGCGGGGCCGGTGAGGAGGAGGGGACGATGTCGATAGATCGCAGATCACTGATGATTTCGGTCGGCGGCGCAGCGCTCGCGGGTCTACCGGCCTCGGGATATGCACAAGGGGCAGGGGGCTTTCCCAACAAGCCGATCACGCTGATCTGCCCCTGGCCGGCGGGTGGGCCGACCGATGTGGTCATGCGGGCCATGGCCGAGGTGGCGGGAAAGAAGCTCGGCCAATCGGTGATCGTCGACAACAAGGCGGGTGCCACCGGCACGCTCGGGCCAGCGACCATGGCGGCCACGGCCAGGCCCGATGGCTATACGCTGACCCAGATCCCGATCTCTGTCACGCGCCTGCCGATGATGCAGAAAACGAGTTTCGAGACGCTCAAGGACTTCACCTACATCGTCATGCTCACCGGGTACGTGTTCGGCGTCACCTCGCGCGGCGAAGGACCCTACAAGACGTGGAACGACGTGATCGCGGCGGCGAAAGCCAATCCTGGCAAGGTCACCTATGGGCACACCGGGGCCGGCAGTTCGCTGCACATCGGTATGGAGCAGATGGCCGCGCACTCGGGCGTGCAGTTCACCCAGGTGCCGTTCAAGGGCGAAGCGGAGGCCTTCGCCGCCCTGATCGGCGGCCATATCGACCTGATGGCGGCGGGCACGGGCCGCCAAGACATGATCGATACCGGCCGCATCCAAATTCTCAACATCTGGACGGCGAACCGCAGCAAGCGCCTGCCGAACGTGCCCTCGATCCGCGAACTCGGTTATCCCTTCTCGTTCGATAGCCCCTGGGGTTTTGCGGGACCGAAGGGCATGGACCCGGCCATCGTGAAAGTGTTGCACGACGCCTTCAAAGCGGCGCTCGACGACCCTGGCGTGCAATCGACGATGGAAAAATTCGAGATGGCGCCGCTCTATCTCGGGCCGGAGGCCTACACGAAATTCGTCGTCGATCAAATCGCTCAGGAGCGCACGTTTCTCGATCGCCTCGGTTTGCTCAAGAAGGAGTAGGCGCGGCGCAGAATCGCACTTGCAGGACACGATGAGGGCCGCAAAGGCTCCGTCCACAGGGAGGAGACGACACAATGACCCGTTCTTGGGCGCGCGCCGCCACGTTTGCAGTCGCTGTCTCGACAGGCCTGGCTTTGCTATTGGCTCCACCGGCAGGCGCACAGGGCGCAAAGGACTTCCCCACGAAGCCGATCACGCTGATCGTGCCATGGAATGCCGGCGGATCGACCGATATCTATTTTCGGGCGTTGGGGGATGCGGCCGCCAAGGAACTCGGCCAGCCGGTCGTCGTCGACAACAAGGCGGGTGGTTCGGGAACCCTCGGGCCCGTGACGATGGCGCTCACCGCCAAGCCGGACGGCTACACGCTCTCGCAATTGCCGATCTCGGTATTCCGGCTACCGACCATGCAAAAGGTGACGTGGGACCCCAACAGGGACTTCACGCACGTCGTCCACCTCAGTGGTTACATTCTGGGCGTCACGGCACGGGCGGATGGCCCCTTCAAGACGTGGGCCGACGTCGTCAAGAAGGCCAAGGAAGAGACGCCGGGCAAGCTGACTTATGCGACCACGGGTCCAGCGACAACGCCCCATATCGGCATGGAGCAGATCGCCAACCTGGCCGGCATCAAGCTCACGATGGTGCCCTTCAAAGGCGGCGCTGAAACGAGCGCGGCGATCCTGGGCGGCCACGTCGACCTGCAAGCCGATTCGACGACGTGGCAACCGCTGGTCGAGGCCGGTCAGGTGCGTGTGCTGACGCTATGGACCGAAAATCGCAACAAACGCTGGCCCGACGTGCCGACGCTGAAAGAGCTGGGGTATCCCTTGGTGTTCGACAGTCCCTTCGGCATTGCAGGTCCCAAGGGGATGGACCCGGCCGTCGTCGAGAAGCTGCATGTGGCCTTCAAGAAGGCTCTGCAAGATCCCAAGGTGAAAGAGATCATGGACAAATACGATTTCGTCGATCGCTACATGCCGCCAGCCGACTATGCGAAGTTCGCAGCCGAAGTCTTCGCCAAGGAGAAAGCGGCATTGGAGAGGTTGGGGCTCGCGCGCAAGGAGTGAAATGCTGGAACGCAAGAGCAATCGAAAGTGAAAGTTCGGCCCCTGTGGCCCCAATGGAGGGAGGCGACCATGCGACGACGCGACGTTCTGATCGGTGCAGGTGCGGGACTTGTTGCGAGCGCGGCTGTGGCGAGCCCCGCCCTCGCGCAGTCGGCGGCCGACTTCCCCACCAAGCCGATCACGCTGATCGTGCCGTGGGGGGCGGGGAGCGGCATCGATCTGTGGCATCGCGCGTTAGCCGATGCGGCGGGAAAAATTCTCGGCCAACCGGTGGTCGTCGACAACAAGGCAGGCGCCTCGGGAACGGCGGGGCCAGCGACCATGGCCGGAACGGCCAGGCCCGATGGCTACACGATCAGCCACATCCCGATCACGGTGCACAGATTCCCGTCAATGCAGAAGGTGAGCTTCGATCCGATCAAGGATTTCACCTACATTGTCCACCTGTCGGGTTTTCTATTCGGCGTCTACGTCAACACCGACAGCCCCTTCAAGACCTTCAAGGACATGATCGACTTCGCGCGCGCCAATCCGGGAAAGCTCGTCTACGGGTCGCCGGGCGCAGGCACGTCGCCACACATCGGCATGGAGCAGATCGCGCGCCATGAGGGCATCACGTGGACGCACGTGCCGTTCGTGCAGGGCACCGACGCGGCGTTGATGGGCAATCACGTCATGGCCTTGGCGAACGGCAATAATTGGTGGCCTCATACCGATGCAGGCGCTATGCGCGTGCTATGCCTCTGGTCAGCGGAGCGTCATGCCCGCCTGCCCGACGTGCCGACGCTGAAGGAGCTGGGCTATCCCTTCGTCTTCGACAGCCCCTTCGGCATCGCTGGTCCCAAAGGCATGAACCCCGCAATCGTGCAAAAGCTGCACGATGCGTTCAAACTGGCCAAAGACGATCCCAAAGCCCGCGAGCTGCAAAAACGCTACGACTACGTTGACCGCTATATGGATACAGCCACCTACACGAAATTCGTCACTGATCTCGTCGCAGACCAGAAACGGGTTCTCGAACAGATCGGTTTGGCCAAGAAAGACTGAGGAGCATCACGTGGTCGGCAATGCACAGATGTGGGGCGCGCTGTTCTGGCTCGCCATTGCGATATTCGTGACCTGGGCGGGGCGCGATCTCGGATTGGGCAGGCTGCACGAGCCAGGATCGGGCTTCGCGCTCTTCTGGATCGGGCTCATCATGTCGGGGCTCGCCGTCATCACGCTGTTCGAAGCGTTCCGGGGCAAGCCGGAGTCGCTGGCGAGCCTCTGGCAGGGGACGCGCTGGGAGAAGGTGCTGCTGATCGTCGGGCTGTTGCTCGTCTTCGGTTTCTTTTTCGATAGGTTGGGCTTTGTCGTCTGCTCGCTCGGCCTGTTGCTCATCTTGATGTTCTTCGTCGATCCGGTGAAGCCGTGGCTGGCGCTTCTCGTCTCGTTCGGGGCGACGTTCGGTGTTTGGTACGTACTGACCAAATGGCTCAAAATACAGATGCCGAACGGCATTCTCGCTCCCTGGCTCGGCTGAAGGAATTGAAGTGATGGATGTCTTCGGCGGCCTTTACGACGGCTTTGCAGTCGCCCTGCAACCTTTCAACCTGCTCGCCTGCTTCTTCGGTGTGTTCGTCGGAACGCTGGTCGGCGTTCTGCCCGGCATCGGTCCCGTCTCGGCGATGGCGCTGTTGCTGCCGATCACGCTGAATTCGACGCCAGAAGCCGGCATCATCATGATGGCCGGCATCTATTACGGCTCGATGTACGGCGGCTCGACGACCTCGATCCTTGTCAACATTCCAGGTGAAGCGGCCTCCGTCGTCACGTGCCTGGATGGCCACGAGATGGCCAAGCGCGGGCGCGCCGGGCCAGCGTTGGGGATTGCGGCGCTCGCCTCGTTTTTTGCCGGCACGGTCTCGATCGTGGCGCTGATGATCGTGGCGCCGACGCTGGCCAGGGTCGCCGTGGCGTTCGGCCCGGCCGAGTATTTCAGCCTGATGGTGCTGGGCCTGACCGTGCTCGCGTTCCTCACCCAGGGTTCGATCGCCAAGGCCATGCTGATGGCCTGTTTCGGCGTCGTGCTGGGCATCGTGGGCATCGATCAGATCACAGCCATGCCGCGTCTCACGTTCGAGCGGCTCGAGCTTCTCGATGGCATCGGCTTGATCCCGGTGGTCATGGGCCTCTTTGGCGTCGCCGAAATTCTGTCGAACCTCGAGCGCAGCATCCAGCGCGAAGTCGTGGACTCGCGCATCGGCAGCCTCATGCCCAATAAGGACGACTTGAAACGCAGCACCATGCCGATGTTGCGCGGAACGGTGCTGGGCTTCTTCCTGGGCATTCTGCCGGGCGGCGGCGCGGTGATCGCGTCCTTTGCCTCCTACGCCATGGAAAAGAAAATCTCCGCCACGCCCGAGCGCTTCGGTCAGGGCGCCATCGAAGGTGTGGCGGGTCCGGAAGCGGCGAACAATTCCGCGGCCGGTGGCGCGTTCATTCCGTTGATGACGCTGGGCATCCCGCCCAATGTCGTCATGGCGCTGCTGCTGGGCGCATTCATCATCCACGGCCTGCAACCGGGTCCGCTGATGATGACGCAAAA
>JANOKV010000046.1:0-4251 GCA_031419415.1 Hyphomicrobiales bacterium
CAGCTCCGCAGACATCGGATATCAGCGCAGCGACACCCGGCCGCCGTCGGAAGCGAACGGCGAAACACACCCGAAAGGCTATTCGGTCACCGCCTCGCAGCCGATTTTCAATGGTTTCCGCACGCTCAATCAGGTTCGCCAAGCCGAGGCGCTCGTGCGCGCAGGTCGTGAGGCTCTGCGCGTGACCGAACAGGTCGTCCTGCTCGAAGCGGTCACCTCCTACATGGATGTCGTGCGCGACCAAGCCATCGTGCGCCTGCGCGAAAGCAACGTGAACGTGCTGACACGTGAGTTGCGCGCCACGCAAGATCGCTTCTCGGTCGGCGAAGTGACGCGCACCGACGTAGCTCAAGCCGAGGCCCGGCGCGCCGTCTCCGTCTCGGAGCTCGACTTGGCGCGAGCCAATCTGCGCACCAGCCGCGCCACGTTCGAGCGCGTTGTCGGCAGCCCGCCCACCAATTTGCGCGAACAGCGCCCGCCTGTGCGCTTGCTTCCCAATTCTGTCCAGGAAGCCATTGCGATCACCTTGAAAGAGCAGGCCTCCGTCGTCAGCGCCCTCTATAACGAAGAGGCGTCTCGCCATACCGTCGACCTCATCCGGGGCGAGTTGCTTCCCTCTGTGACGCTCGATGCCACGCATTCGCGCCGCTTCGATACCTCGCGCACGATCGACGAGAACGAATCGACGACTGTTCAGGGGCGATTGAACGTTCCGATTTATCCGGCTGGCGGCGAAGTCTATGCCCGCGTGCGGCAGGCCAAACATACGCATGTGCAGCGACTGCAACAGATCGAGCAAGCCCGCGCCGAGGCACAGCAATCTACGGTCACGGCATGGTCGAATTTTTCCGCAGCCAAGGCCCAACTCGAGTCCGATCAGGTGCAGGTGCGCGCCACGCGCACAGCCTTGGCCGGTGTTCGCGAAGAGGAGCGCGTCGGCCAACGCACGTTGCTCGATGTGCTCAACGCCGAAAACGAGGCTCTGAACGCCGAAGTGCGGCTGGTCACGACCCAGCGGAACTTGATCGTCAACTCTTATGCTCTGATTCAGACAATGGGTCGGCTAGACATCACGCAGCTCGGCGTCGTCGACCTCGCCTATGATCCCACGGTCAACTACGCCGAGACGCGTCGGCGCTGGTGGGGCATCAGCATCACCCACCCGAACGGTCATCGCGAACAGCATGATCTGTGGAAATCTCACGGTGAAAAGCGCGCCTTCGAGACCGAAGTCCGGCCAGCCAAGTAGTCGGCCGAGCGGGCTCTGCTCGGCGCCGCTGCCATCTCCTCGCCTTCAAAGCTGGCTAGCTCTCCGCGTCCCGGAAGCGGCGTGAGGCACCCTGAAGAACGAATCCCGGCTCGGCCCATTGGTGGGGGTTCGATTGCGGAGCGGTGTCCTTCGGCGTAGGAAAGTCATGCGTGGGAACGCATCCGGTTGCCGGTCAATGCATGTAGGCGCAGTGCGAAGGAGTGCGGGAATGTCGAAAGTGGAGAAGTCTTCCGAACCGTCAATGGACGAAATTCTCAATTCCATTCGCAAAATCATCGCTGATGATTCGACGGGAAGCCGGCCACCTCAGCCGCAGGCCGCCGTGCCGTTGCCGCCGCCGGGGAATGCTACGTTCAATACATCGGGATTGGCGGCGGCAGCGCCACCCCCATCACCGCCGTTGCGCAGTGTGCAGCCGTCATCCGCTTCCGCCGTTGACGATGTGCTGGACGACTTCGCGCGCGCGGCGCCCACGCCACGGGGTGCTCCACCGGCCCCGACGCCGCCCCGGGTCGACCCCAATGTGCCGTCCTGGCTGACATCACGCACCGCCTCGGCAACGGCCGTCGACAAACCCGCCATGCCTGCGCCAGCCCCCCCACCGCCCCATCTGACGGTCAAGCCGTTCTTCAGCCCGACCGCGCGCGACGCGCCTGCCGCCGCAGCCGAGACGCCAACAACCGTCGCGCCAGCTGTAACGGCGCCGGATCGCCCCGGCTCCGGTAGCCTTGGTGCATTTGTCCCGACCCGCCCCGACGCACAGTCGCCACCGCCACCGCCGTCGCTGCCCGACTTCGTCTTGCCGCCCGAGCGGCGTGCCGTGAACAGCGCGGTGTCCGAGGCCAATCCATCTCTGAACGGGCGCGGCGATCAATCGGGGTCGCCCCAAAATGCGCAGGCCCCGCCGCAAGCGGCGGGCGGGCAACCACCGCCCTCCAGCGATCACTTGTCGCCTGTGGGCCAACCTGCGGCAGCGGTCCCGGCTCAGGCGGAGTTGCCGCGTACCGGCGAGGCTGTTCCCCATACCCAGGTTCTCGCCTCACCAGCGGCACGCCCGGAGCCTAATGGCGCGGCGCGCATGGACACGCCCGCCGCCAAATTATCTCCACCGCCAGTGGAATTGCCAGCGACGCCAACGACTGCCACGACGGCGAACGGCTCTGTCGGCGCGCGCAGCGCCGCAGCGGCGCCACAGTCGAGCAATGGCGCGGCAAAGGACGACATGGTGATCACTGGACCGCCCATAGTGCAGCATCGCCCGCCCGCGACGCCTGTATTGAATCCATCAATCCCGTCGCCTTCTTCCGGACCCGCGCCCGCTGCGCAAATTTCAGCCCGAGTGTCGCCAGCCCCGTCGGCACAGGCACCAGTCGCACACCACGTCGCACCGGCGTCGAGGCCGGTGGCAGCCCCCCCCGGAGCGCCGGTTCGCACGATGGAAGACACCGTCGTCGAGCTGCTGCGGCCGATGTTGCGGCAATGGCTCGACGCCAACATGCCGCGCATCGTCGAAAAGGCGCTGCGGGTCGAGCTGTCGGAGGACGGCAAGAAGAAGCATTGATGGGGTGGTCGCGCCGTCCGAAAGCCCCCGTGCATGGCTATTTCTGCCCTCTGACGACGCGGGCATGCGCCTTTTTGCGGGCCTGATCAGCCCGCCGAGGCCGTCTCGCCGTCCGCCCGCGTTGACAGGCGCCGCGCGCGGAGCGTACCACCGCGCCAACCCCTAACGATTGGCGACACCTCCGGTCATGCAAGACACCAAATACAATCCCGCCGAGATCGAAGCGCGCATCCATGCCGCGTGGGAAGAGGCTCGAGCCTTCCGCGCCGGCCGGCCCGACCGCGCGGGCGCCGAGCCCTATTGCATCGTCATTCCGCCACCGAATGTGACGGGCTCGCTGCACATGGGGCATGCGCTCAACAACACCCTGCAGGATGTGCTGTGCCGCTTCGAGCGCATGCGCGGCAAGGACGTGCTGTGGCAGCCGGGAACCGATCATGCGGGCATCGCCACGCAGCTCGTCGTCTCGCGGCAGTTGGCCGAGCAGCAAATCGATTACCAGAGCTTGGGCCGCGAGAAATTCCTAGAGAAGGTCTGGGAGTGGAAGGCGCAATCGGGCGGCACGATCACCGGCCAGTTGAAGCGGCTGGGCGCCTCCTGCGACTGGAGCCGTGAGCGGTTCACGATGGACGAGGGGCTGTCGAAGGCCGTCCTGAAAGTGTTCGTCGATCTCCACGCGCAAGGGCTGATCTACAAGGACAAGCGTCTCGTCAACTGGGACCCGGAGTTCCAGTCGGCCGTGTCCGATCTCGAGGTCGAGCCACGCGAGCATACCGGCTCATATAAATGGCTGCGGGGCCAAGTCGATAAGGGCGGCGATCTCATTGCGTTCGATGCAGCGGCGCTGAACAAGGTGCTCGACCGCGATCCCAACGGGCATATGTATTACATTCGCTATCCGTTGAAGGACGATCCCACGCAGTTCGTCATGGTCGGCACCACGCGTCCCGAGACGATGCTGGGCGATACGGGCGTCGCCATCCACCCCGACAACCCGCGCCTCGCCCATTTGATCGGCAAGACCTGCATCCTGCCGCTGGTCGGTCGGGAGATACCGATCGTCGGCGACACCTACGCTGATCCGGAGAAGGGGACGGGCGCGGTCAAGATCACGCCCGCGCACGATTTCAACGACTGGGACGTCGGCAAGCGCTGCGGGCTCGCGGTGATCAATATTCTGGATGCGACGGGCAAGCTGAATAACGAGGCTCCCGCAGTTTATCGCGGCCTCGACCGCTTCGCCGCCCGCAAGCTGATTGTCGCCGATCTCGAGGCCGAAGACGTGCTCGAGCGCATCGAGCCGCATACGCACGCCGTCCCGCATGCCCAACGCGGCGATGCCGTCATCGAGCCGTGGCTGACGGACCAGTGGTACGTCGACGCCGCGACCTTGGCCAAGCCCGCGCTCGAGGCCGTCAAG
>JANOKV010000047.1:0-16624 GCA_031419415.1 Hyphomicrobiales bacterium
TCTCGCGCGCGACCGCATCGGCGATCTGCAGCAGTTCGAGCCGATTTGCACTGACGCCTGCTTGGGCCATGTGTGTAATCCCCAATGCAATTGATGCGAAGTCTAGTCTTTCAGAGCCCGGTCGCCGGGTTTCGGCGCCGAATTCGAGTCCTCACGAAGCTGCCGTTTGGCGCGCCGCAAGGACTCGCGAATGAGTTCATCGGTCAGCACGAGCCGTGCCTCCCCGATCAGCTGGATCGGCAATCCGAGCACTTGGCGACCCTCTTTGGCGAGGTCCACTTCGATGCGCGCTTCACCGTCTTCGCGTCCTTCCAAAATGCCACGGAAGCGGCGGCGTCCACCGACCAGCTCTCGCATCTCGATCTTCGCTTCGAAGCCGGCCCAGTGATCGAAATCCGATGGCCTGACCAGCGGGCGATCGATACCGGGCGACGAAACCTGTAGACGGTAACTGCTGCCAGGAATTGGGTCGTGAACGTCGAGGACAGGCGACAAGCTCTGCGAGACGACCTTGCAGTCCTCGACCGTCATCGTCCCGTCCAACCGCTCAGCCATGATTTCCAAGATGACGCCACTGTTGCCCTGGGCACCGATGACACGCACGAACACCAAGCGATAACCCAGGCTTTCCAGCACCGGTTCGGCCAGCTCGGCAACCTCGGCGGCCACACCCGTCTCTTTGACGAAGCGCGCCTCTACGGCTGGCCCGCTCAAAACACGTACCTCGCGTCGTACTGGCGCCTGCTCGAGCGCCCTTGCACCTGCTCACGCGTCATCAAAAACAAAAAAGAGCGGACCGCGAGGACCCACTCCCTGAGTTCAGATGATCATGAGCGGTCAACGACTACGCGATCGAGCCTGTCGTGGCAAGAAAATTCCTGGTTCTGCCGCGCAAAGACAGCGATACCCGCCCGCCCCCTGGCCCGGTCCAACCCGTCGCCTCAGCCGAGGACGGCCGGAAAATTCGGCAGCAGAATGGGTTTTGAGGCTGGCGTTCCCCCGCGTTAAGGTTCGATATGGTCGGGTGTCCAAAGGGAGACGCAAGATGGCGTTGGGGAGATGTTTCCTGTGGCTGGGCTCTTGGGTCGCCTTGCTGGCCTCCGCCGCCCTGCCCGCTGACGCCGCCGATGACCGGTGCTTGGCGCTCGCGCGCGGACCAGGCCCCCGCCTCGTGCAGCCGGCCGGCTTTCGATTGGCGCAGATCAAGAGCGGCGAGGTGCGCATCTCCTATGTCGGCCACTCCACGTTCTTGATCGAGAGCCAGCGCGGCGTCCGCATCGCCACCGATTACAACGATTACGTCCGGCCGACGGAACTGCCCGACATCATCACCATGAACCGGGCGCATTCGACCCACTATACGGAAGTGCCCGATCCCGCGATCCGGCATGTTCTGCGCGGCTGGAGCGTCACGGGAGGCGCGGCGCAGCACGATCTGACACATGGCGATGTGCGCGTGCGCAACGTGCCGACCAACATCCGCGATTGGCAGGGGGGCACCAGCGTCTACGGCAATTCGATCTTCGTTTTCGAGATGGGCAACCTGTGCATCGCCCACCTCGGCCATCTTCACCACACGCTGACGACACAGCAGCTCGCACAAATCGGGCAGATGGACATCGTGCTCGTCCCCGTCGACGGCAGCTATACGCTCGATTTGCCGGGGACCGTCGAAGTGCTGCGCTCGCTGAAAGCGCCGCTGATGATCCCGATGCATTACTTCTCGAGCTATACCCTGGCGCGCTTCCTCGACGCGGTCTCGGCCGACTTCGAGGTCAAGACGCTCGAAGTGCCGACCATCGTCGTTTCCCGCGCCAGCCTCCCCCAAAAGCAGCAAGTGCTGGTGTTGCCGGGGCGCTGACGACGGTTCGATCCGCTCACGCGGCCTGCGCTTGTTCCGCAGTCATGGCCTCGCCGGCGACGGTCGTGCGGCGCATGTCGCGGGGGTGGCTCTGATCATAGCGGCGCACGCGGTGCATGGTCTGGCGATTGTCCCAGATGACGAGGTCGTGCAGACGCCACTTGTGCACGTAGACGAACTTGGGCTGCGTGGCATGCTCGACCAGATCGCGCAGGATGATGCGCGCTTCGGGCATCGTCTGGCCCAGAATGGCCCCGGCATGCGACGACAGATAGAGCGACTTGCGGCCCGTGACCGGGTGGGTGCGCACGAGGCGCTGGCGCACCGGGCGGAACATCGCCTTCTCCTCCTCGGTGAATTCGACGAAACCGAGCGAGCCCCTGGAGTGCAGCAGGGAATGTTCGCAGATCATCGGTTCGATCTCGCGCTTGGTGTCGTCATCCAGCGCATCGTAGGCCGCCCGCATGTCGGCGAACTCGGTATTGCCACCCTTGGGGTTGAGCACGCGCGCCGAAAGCAGCGAATACTTGGCCGGTATGGCGCGGAACGAGCTGTCGGAGTGCCACAGCATGTTGCCGATGTTGAAGAGGGTCTGCCGGCTGTCCTTGGGGAGCGGCTTGCCGTCCTTGTCCAGATTGGACACGTCGTTCATGCCGTCGTTCAGGCGCTTTTCCTGCGGTTTGGTGATGTTGCCCCCGCGCGCATTTTCGATCGAACCGAAATTCAAGGTGAACGCCATCTGCTGCTCGTCGGTCACGTTCTGGCCGGGAAAGACCAGGATCGCATAGCGGTCCATCCCCGCCTCGATGGCCGCCACCTCGTCTTTCGTCAGCGGCTTCGTGATATCGACACCAGTGACCTCACCTCCAATGACGGGATGAAGCGGGCGGATCGCGATTGGCATGGGCGTGCTCCGTGAGCTCGGCGGGATGGCGCTCGATTGGATGGCTGGCAACAGCGTCGACCCACAGTTTATGGCAAATCGCGCGGGGCCTGAGAAGTGGGAGATGTTGGGGCAGGGCGATATTGCCATGATGTCCGAAGCACGAGGGTCGCCGGGGGCGTTGTTTCTATGGTCTGTCCCGAGTACCATGGCCGTGCTCGTGCGGGCGGACCCTCGTGTCCGGTGCGCGAGACGTGGGTGGACCGGGGAGCGTCCGGCCCTCACCCATCGACAGCTCCCCCGTTTTTCGGGACCCCGGAAGGCCACATGACGAGAAGTCGCGGTCCGAGCCGCCGCCTGTTCCTGTCTGCCGCAGCGGCAACGGGCGGAGGGATGGCGCTCGGCGTTCATCTCGCCGATGCCTGGTCGCAGACCAGCGGCAAACGACCGACTGCTGACCCCGTCGACAGCGAACTCAACGCATGGGTGATCGTCCGACGGGATGAAACCGTGGTCGTGCGCGTGGTGCGATCGGAGCTCGGACAAGGCAACCTCACGGGATTGGCGCAACTCGTCGCCGAAGAGCTCGACTGTGACTGGACGAAGGTCACCGTCGAACAGCCGTCACCGGGGGCCAATGGAGCCAAGGATCGGGTTTGGCGCGACTATGTGACGACGAGCAGCCGGAGCATCCGGACGTCGCACGAGTATCTTCGCCTCGCGGGAGCTGCGGCTCGCGTAATGCTGCGGACGGCGGCGGCTGAGCACTGGAAAGTTTCGCTCGCGGAAGTGACCACCGACGCTGGCGCCGTTTCACACCCACCGACCAAACAAACGATCACTTACGGGCGTTTGGCAGCAGCGGCCGCGCGCTTGGAGCCCCCTCCCGTACGAACGCTCAAGCTCGAAAGTCCGCGCTATTGGAAAGTGGCCGGGAAATCGCAAAAACGGCTCGACACGCGCGATAAGCTCAACGGTCGCGCGATCTACGGCATCGACGTGCGATTGCCCGACATGCTGAACGCCTCGATCCGCCAGGCCCCGGTGTTCGGAGCCACCGTGGAGGCTTTCGACGCCAACGCCATCGCCGGCCTGCCCGGTGTCAAACATGTTCTGCAAGTGGGCGATACGGCCGTCGCCGTCGTCGCGGATACTTGGTGGCAGGCCGAAACTGCCATCGAACGCCTGCCGATCACCTGGTCCGAGCCACCCGAGGTTAAGGTGTCGAGCGCCTCGATCGCGGAGTTCCTGAAAGAGGGGCTCGACGCCAAGGAGGCCTTCATCGGCCACACGCACGGCGACGCGCTGAAGGCCATCGCGGGCGCCGCAACCCGCGTCGACGCTATTTACGGCCTTCCCTTCGTCCATCACGCGACACTGGAACCGATGAGTTGCACCGCCCGCTGGACAGGCAACCGCATTGATGTCTGGACCGCCACACAAAGCCCGGAGGCAGCGCTGCGCGTGGCCGCCGATACGGCGGGCGTCGCAGTCTCGGCGGCCGAGATCCATCGCTGCCTCGCAGGCGGCAGCTTCGGCCGTCGCATACGGCACGATTTCATCAAGCAGGCTGTGCTCATTGCACGCCAAGTCCCCGACCGGCCGGTCAAACTGCTCTGGTCGCGCGCCGAAGATACCCAGCACGGATCGTATCGACCGGTCTCTCAGTTCAGGGTCAGCGGCGGTGTCGATGACAAGGGCGACGTGATCGGCCTCATCGTGCGCATCTCCGGCCCATCGATCAGCGCGGCGCAGACGCCCCAGTCGATCCCGAGCGGCCGTGACGTGCGCATGTTCCAGGGACTTTTCGCCGAAGCCGGCGAAGCCCAGATCGGCTACTCGATCCCCAACCTCTACATCGATCACGCCATGCGCAACACGCACGTGCCCGTGGGCTCCTGGCGCGGCGTCCACTGCAATCAGAACGCGTTCATGCTCGAGTGCTTCATCGACGAAATGGCCAAAGCCGCCGATCGCGACCCGCTCGAATTTCGCCGCGCGCAGATGAAGAGCCACCCCCGCCATTTGGTCGTCCTGAACGCGGCGGCCGAGCGCGCCAGATGGGGGACGCCCGCGCCGGCCGGCCACCACCGCGGCATCGCCCAGGCCATGAGTTTCGGCACCTACACGGCGGCGGTGGCCGAGGTGTCCGTCGATAGCGACGGTCGCGTTCGCGTGCAGCGCGTCGTCCTGGCGATCGATTGCGGGCACGTCATCAACCCCGATCTGGTCGCGGCGCAAGCCGAAGGGTCGGTAGCATTTGCCCTCAGTTCATTGTTTCACCAGGAAATTACTCTTGCCGGTGGACGCGTGGTCGAGGCTGATTTCGATTCGCACGGCGTGATCGCAATGGGCGATATGCCCATCGTCGAGACCGTCCTCGTCCCGTCCGGCGAGTCCTGGGGAGGGGTTGGCTCCGCGACGATCGCCGTGGTGGCGCCGGCTGTGATCAACGCCGTGTTTGCCGCCTCTGGCAAGCGCGTGCGCAGCCTGCCCATTCGGGACGGTCGCCTGACCTGAACGACACCCCTGGCGCACAGAGTGTGGCCCAAGCGCACCATGTCTAAATCGTCACACTGGATCGATAATCAGTTGACGCTTTGTTAGTCCTGTGGACAGAGGCTTGAGTTCGCCACGTTCCCACGGCATTGATCTCTATGTTCTGCGTGAGGGATTGACGGGCTGCCGACAGGGCCGCGGGGATTGCGTGATGATACGTTCGAGATATGTGATCGCTCTTGCGATGCTGGCGCTGGTCAGCCCAGCCGTCTCCGCATTCGAAGAAACGAAGGCGACCATTGCGCCTGATCGGCAACAGTCGGCGTCACCGGGCCATCGTGCGGACGCCAAGACACCGCTGGACCTGAACGGAACCGGCACGTCGGTGGACGCGTCCACGCCGCCCTCGACGGGGACGGAAGTTCGCATTCCGGGACTCGGCAAACTCGGCGTGTTCCCCAAACTGGATTTCGGCCTCGAGCTGCTCTACGGCGGGCGCGAAGATCGCGCGACCGAGCCCGATCGCGGTCGAGCCGAGAACGACGACGTCCAGATCCGCGGCTCGATCAAACACCGCTTTTGAGACGTATCACGCCTGCGTTGGTCCGCTGAGGGCGAACGTCGCTCGAGCAGCCCTCCCTCGTCCGGTGGCGCGTTTTGCTATGGCCTATCCGGTCCGCTCCGAGCATGATGAGGACGCGCCATTCTAGTCCCTTTGCCCTTTCGGAGATGACACCTCATGGGCGACGGTCACCACGCGCGCTCCAAGCCGGGGCACGCGAACGCACCCACAAGCGAGGGATCGCGTCTGCCGGCAGCGCTGGTGCATGCGTTCACGGCCTCGGGGTCGGTGTGCGCGCTGTTGGCGACGCTGGCCACCCTAGAAAAGAACTGGGTCGCGGCCTTCGCCTGGCTCGGGCTCGCGCTGGTCATTGACGGCATCGACGGCGCCTTGGCGCGCCTCGCACACGTCGAAACGAGTATTCCGCGCTTTTCCGGCGAACGCCTCGACATGATCGTCGATTACACGACCTATGTCTTCGTCCCGGTCCTGATGCTGCTCGGCTCCGGCATCCTCTCGGGGGTCACGGGATTCCTCGCGGCTTGCCTCATTCTCATGTCGTCGCTGTTTCACTTCTGCGACACGCAGAGCAAAACCGAGGACAACTACTTCGTCGGGTTTCCAGCCATCTGGAACCTGGTTGCGTTCTACCTGTTCGCCTTCGCCTTGCCGTCCTGGTTGGCCCTCCTCGTCATCGCCGTGTGCGCCGGTTTGACGTTCGTGCCGTTGCGCTGGCTGCATCCGATGCGGGTTCGCCGGCTCATGGCGGTCAACGCGGTCGCCACGGTGATTTGGACGATCGCCGCCGGCTGGACCCTGCTGGTCACCGGCTTCCCGGCATCCGGTCCGGCTCAAATCGCGTTGGCGATCGTCGCCCTCTACGGATTGGCGCTGCCATTCACCCTGCCGTGGGCGGTCGACACCCAGGGAGCGAAATCGTGAGGCCCGCTCTGTCCGTTCGACCCGTCTTCCTCGGCCTAGTGGCGATCATGGCGTTCGCCACCCTTGCCGGCTCGGTGAGGCCCTCCGTTGCCGAAGAGGTTCGCCTCGAGCATGTCGGCTTGAGCTTTCTGGGTAATCTCGAACTACCGCAAGGCAAGACCTTGGCGCAAGCGCCCGTTGCCCTGGTGCTGCACGGCACCCTGGGCCATCACGACATGGAGATCATCAAAGCGTTGCAGGCCGGCCTGCGCACCCGTGGCATCGCCACGCTCGCCATCACCCTGAGCCTCGGCCTCGATAGCCGGCGGGGCGCGTTTGCCTGCGAGCGCGAACATGACCACCGGTCGGCCGATGCCACGGACGAGATCGGCGCGTGGATCGCCTGGCTCGAGGGCCGGGGCGCCAAGTCCCCGACATTGGTCGGTCACTCGCGTGGCGCCCAACAGGTGGCGAGCTATGTGGCCAGCACACCCAAGCGCGCGGCGAACCGGCTCGTCCTGGTGGCACCCCTGTCTGACACCGCCGAAATGGCAATCCAGAGCTACCGCACGGCATTTACGGGTGATCTGTCGGACATTCTGGCCGACGCCAAGAAGCGCATCGATGCGGGGGAAGAAGACACCCTGATCCAAGCGCCCGGTTTTCTCTACTGCCGCGCAGCGCGCGTCACCGCCGCGGCATTCGCCGACTACTACGATCCGGCCAAGTACGCGGTCCCGCTCGGGATCCTTGGTGAGCTCGAGAACACGGTCCTCGTTGTCGCGGGAAGCGACGATCGAGTTGCCCCCGATGTCGCGGCGCGCCTCGCCGCGCGTCCGCCCAACCCACGCGTGACACTTCAAGTGATTGATGGCGCAGATCATTTCTTTCGAGACCTGTTCGCCGATGACTTGGCCGACGTGGTCTCAACCTTTATCCACAGGCCCTGACGTCCCTCCGACAACGTGCCATTTTTTGGCCTTTTTTGCCAGCGCACGTCGCCAAGCGAAAGCCAAGCGCCGTTAACTATAACGGTTGGTTTCGATTCCGTTAATCGCCGTATCGAGACAAGTTGCAGCCAAATGGGGCTGTTCCGGCTCGGAGATTGACGCAAGCCGGCAGGGGGTTGCAAAGATGATTAAGCGTATCGTTGTAGGCGCTTTGGCGCTCGTCTTGTTGGCAGGCGCTGGCGTTGCAGAGCCGATGCCACTGTCTGGTGAAGCACTGCGCACGACGCTGACGGGCAAGACGGTTGTTCTCAACACACCCGTCGGCGGCATTCCGATCGATTATCGCGACAACGGCACCATGGTCGGCCGCGCCAAGGATCTGAGCATGTACGTGGGCGCCGAGCGCGACACGGGCCGGTGGTGGATCAAGTCCGATCAAGTGTGCCAGAAGTGGGATATCTGGCTGGGCGCGCGCGCCTATTGCTTCACCCTTCGGATCGTCGGACGCACCGTCCATTGGACGCGGAACGACGGCGAAGCAGGCACGGCGCGTCTCGCAAACTGACCCGTCTGCTGGCCGATGTGGCGGGCGCTCTCAGGCCGCACGCCCGTTCATCTCCTCGATCGTGCGCTCGAGGAGCCCCACGGCAACATCGTCCAGCGTCGCATAGTCGGCGCCTTTGGCCGCGCCGCGCGACCAGAGCGCGTGGAGCTGCAACAGCACGACGGCGAGCTTGAAGAGCGCCAGCACCCGAAACCCGGGATAGTCGGAGACATCCGTCCCGGTCAGTCGCGCATAGGTGGCCACCACCTCGGCCCGCGAGGCAAAGCCCGGCGTTGCTGTCGGCAGTTGCCGCAGGGCGTGCATGGCCGGTGGGTCGCGACTTTCCGTCCAATAGCTGAGCAGCGTCGCCAGATCGAACAGCGGGTGGCCGCGCGTTCCCATGTCCCAATCGACAATGGCGCGGGGAGCCAGGGTGTCTGGCGCCAGGATCAGGTTGTCGAGCTTCATGTCCGAGTGGAGTAGCACCGCTGGTTGCGGGGCCACGCGTAGTTTCCCGAGCCAATCGCCGACCTCGGCGCACAACCGGCGTGTCTGGGGCGCGAGGTCCAACCGGTCCGCCCTGCCGCGCCATCCTTTGATGCCGCGCTCGATGAATCCCTCGGGCTTGCCGAGCCCTTCCAGTCCGACCGCCGCCACATCGACGCTGTGCACAGCAACCAGCGTTTCGATGATCATGTCACCGGTCCGGGCCGCCACGTCGGGCCGCCCCTCGAAGCGGCTGCGGTCATCGCCTTTGATGACGAGGCCGGGCCGGTAGTCGATGAGCTGGAACGGCGCACCGATCACGTCGCGATCTTCACACAGATGCACACTCTGCGGCGCCAGAGGCAGCGCTTTCCACAAGCGCGACAGAATGCGATGTTCGCGCGCCATATCGTGCGCACCAGGCGGCAGATCACCATCGGGAGGACGGCGCAGGACGAACTGTCGGCCGCCAGCCGTCAGTCGGTAATTGATGTTGGCCATCCCGGTGCCGAACTGCAGCATCGGTTCGCTCGGATCGAGCGGCAGGCCCACACCGGCCAGATAAGCGCCCAGCCGCGCGGTATCGATCGGCACGCTCTCACCACGGGCCCGAAAGACATGGGCGTCGTCGGCGGCGGATGGGTCGGGAACCGTCATCGCGGGTGATCCGGTCGCTATCGTCCTCAGCGCTCGACCTTAACCCCGCCGCGCGCTACTGGGCAACGGGATGCGGCGTCCGTCGCGGCGCCCGCCTTCCCGCCAGCCTCGGACAGTGCCATGTTGGGGGCGTCCCAGCCCACCCGAGGTGAACCGATGTCGACTGCGCAGATGCACAAGGAATTCCGCTACGTGCGCCCCCCCGAAGGTTGGGTCGCCGAGAGCTGTTTCCAACTCGTCGAGGCCCCCATTCCGAGACCAGACGAGGGCCAGGTGCTGGCGCGCACGCACTATCTCTCCATCGACCCTTACATGCGCCGTCAAATGTCAGGCAGCGCCAACTACGCCAACGCGCTGAAACTGGGCGGGCTCATGATCGGGCGCGGCGTCGGCATCGTCATCGAGAGCCGGCACCCGGATTTCAACGTCGGCGATGCAGTGCAGAGCGAATTCGGTTGGCGTGAACACGCGGTGCTCGATGGCCGGGGTCTGCGCAAACTCGAGCCGGATTTGCAACCGCTGTCGCTGTCCTTGGGCCTCGTCGGCCAGTCGGGCGCGACGGCCTGGGTTGGGCTCTTCGACGTGGCCAAGATGAAAGCCGGCGAGACGGTGGTGGTGTCGGCGGCGGCGGGCGCGGTCGGCAGCGCTGTCGGCCAGATCGCCAAGATCATGGGCTGCCGCGCCATCGGCATTGCGGGCGGGCCGGAGAAATGTCGCCACGTCGTCGACGACTTGGGGTTCGACGCGTGCATCGACTACAAGGCCGGCCCCATCGGCGCTGCATTGGCCAACGCGACCCCCGACAAAATCGACGTCTATTTCGACAATGTCGGCGGCGAGATTCTGGATGCCGTGCTGCCCCGTTTGGCGCAGGACGCCCGCGTCGCCGTATGCGGCCAGATCTCCCAGTACAACACCTCGGAGCGCTCGGGCCTGCGCAACTTCGGGTCGCTGCTCGACAACAGCGTCACGATCACCGGCTTTCGCATCGGCAACCGGCTCGACCGGCGCGATCATGCCTTGGGCGAACTCCTGGCATGGTGGCGCGACAGCCGCCTGACATGGCGCGAGACAGTCGCCGAAGGCATCGAGCAGGCGCCGGCTGCGCTGATCAATATGCTGAAGGGCGGCAATTACGGAAAGCAAGTCGTGCGCCTCGTCGCCTGAGCGGCGCGTTCCCAGCAGCTCGCTCAGATTGCCTGGCTGGTCCTAGTCCCGCTCCGAGTTACGATCGGGCTGTGAGACAGGCAGCGCTCGACTGTGGAATGCCGAATGGCGCGGAGCGCGCAGCCCCGCAGCCGCACCGATCAGCGCCGGGTCGCGTTTTTCTGGTCGTATTTGGCGAGCACTTTGCGGGCTTCGATCACGGCGGCGTCGGCCATGGCGGCTTGGCCTTCGGCGGTCGGATGGAACGCACCGGAATAAAGGCTCGCGAGCAGCACCTGGAACCACGACAGCGTGGCGGTCGGCATCGCCTTTTGCATGACGGAGCGGGAGACGTGGAAATTACCCGTCATGAAGGCGTCGTTGGGGGTGCGAAACCAGCGCTGCCGCGAAGAATAGGCCCGCCAATCGGCCGGGTTGAAGGGCTGCCACACCCCTTCGACCTTGCGCGGCAGGCGCAGATCGTCAGCCGAGGACATGGCGTGGTCGGTGAAGCCCGCGCAAATGCTGCGGCCACGGAACGCTTCGCGATGCGCTTGGATGAACGTCCAGCCATAGGCTCGCGCCGTGTCGCTCATGATGTCGTGCAGGCGTTCGGCCGCCGTCATGGAGTCGCGCGCTTTTTCCGTCGACATGCGGAAATCGGGAACGACCGTCATGCCGGCGCGCCCATCGGGGCAGACCGAACGCCCGTCCTCGAGCAGCGCCATCGGCGGGTAGGTGGTCAGCAGCACTCGATCCGTTTCATTCCAAGGCATGTGCAGCACGTAATGCAGCGCCCGGTTCAGCGCTTTATAGCGGTCGGCCAACCGCTCGATCTGCTGCGTCGCCTCGATGAAGCCGTGCACCTGCCCCATCCAACCGCCGATGCGACGCAGCGTCGAGGTGTCGGCGAGCACGGCGTTGGCCACGAGGCGCGAAAATCCGACATCGTTGCCGCCGACCGACATCAACAGCAGATCGATGCGGCGAGCGTGCTCGATATCGCACTTGCGCAGCACGAGGCCGACCAACTCTTCGATCTTGCCGCCCATATGGTATGCCTCGGGCAGGTCGTGCGCGGGCGCATCGCGTTTGCCGCACTGGGCCTGAGCGACGGCGGAAATTTGCGACAGGTCCGGCGGCGTCGGAACCCACTCGTGACCTTTGTAGCGCAAGAACAAGCCTTGCGTGACCTCCGCGCCAGAGCAGGCATAGGAGACGAACGTGACGGCGCGATCGGGTTGCTCGATCGCCAATTGCAGGGCCGTGCGCAACTGATGTGAATAGAGCGACCGGTGGCAGGCCTGATCGAGCCAACGCGGGTTTGCATCCAGGAACGCTTTGTCACCGATCTGTTGCCACCCGCCGACGCGAGCGGGAAAGCCCATCAGATGCGCGGTCGATTTCACATCGCCATAGTCGGCCGCGCGCTCGCGCGAAAAGCGCACGGCGACATCAGGGTTGCCTTCGCCCGAAGCGAAACTGTCGCCCATGCCGACCACGAGGATATCGCGGATCTTCACCTCTTCGCCAGCGATCTCCCGCCGGCCGATTTCGAGCGTCACCCGCGCGCCGTCCGGAAAGGGAATGTCGAGGGTCACGACCTCGTTGCACCGGGCCTTCACGGCTTGACCGCGCTTGCCGCGCCCATGCGGCGCCGTCAGCCAGACGCATTCAACCTCGGCGTCTTCGATGCCGCGCGTCTGCGCGACGATGCGATGCACGGTCGGATCGATGTAGTTGGCGATGCCTTTGCAGGCGTGTCGGTTGAGCTTGGGGTCCCAGCAAGTATCGTCGAGCATGGTGGCCGCCCACCCCTCGCCCTGATGGCGCTCGGCCAAAGCCCGTTCAGCGGAGAGGACCGGCGTGCGCCTCTCAGCGTCGCTCAGGGCCGCATAAGTGGCGCGATGCACGTCGGTGTGAGCTGGATCGGTGAAGAAGCGGAAGGGGTTCTGGAGCCGCCATTGAATGGCAGGCTCCGCCGCAGCCGCGCTCATGGCCGGCCACAGCATGCCGAGGCCGAGGGCGAGACGAGCCAGCACAGGTAAAATCGCAAAACAAAACCGTCGCGCCATCAATCGTCTCCTTCGCCGCCCAATCCTCCTTCTAAAGCGTCTCTCCTCCCTGAAGCGTCCCTCAAAATCGGCCGCGCCGCTGGCCTCGCCACAGGCGCCACAATCGCGTCAATGGTGTGGGCTCCACCACCTGTGTCAAGCGGCGATAGCCCCTGCGGTTCTGAACGGCAAAATAAGGCTCGACCATGGCAAGGGGCAGAAGCGCTGGCAACGCCGCCCGCTTCACCTCGGCCAACTCCAAGCGCGCCTGATCGAGCGCTGCGCGTGCGCGCAGTTCAAGGCCGCGCGCGATGAGGTCCGCCGCCGCTTCGATCTCGGCCGATACAGGCCGCTGCTCTAGAGCCTCGGGCGAAACACCCGCCTCCGCCAGCCGCGTTTGCGGCAGAAGGACCGCACCGTGACGCAACGCGGCAGGCATCCGCCCCAGTCCACGCGCCAGACCGTACGCGAGGCCCGCGCTGCGCAGACCCGGATGGGCGGCCACCTCCGGCCCCGTCAGAATCGCGACGCCAAGCGCGAACACGAGACCTTCGGTGGCCGCGAGATAATCGTCGAGCGCAACGTCGTCGGCGAACAGGTGGTTCGAAACATCGGCCCCGTGCGCCTCCAGAATGCGCTCGAAGGGTTCATGCGGCAGCGCATGGCGCACGATGGCCGCAACGAGCGCATCCGCCACGGGATGGCCCGAGCGCGCGCCGGCACGACCCTGCGTCAGCGCATCCCGCCACCATTGCAGGCGAATTTCACCCATCATCGGCTCGCGAACTTGGGAACCAATCCGCCCGACTTCAGCGGCAAAACCGGCGACCGCCAGCAGTCCCGGTTGCGCGTCGGCAGGGGCGAACAAGGCTGCGATCGTGCGATCGGGCTCGCCGTCGCGCGCAGCGTCGCGCACCGTATCGAATGCAGCCCTACCCGGTGGCGCGTCGCGGCTCACGCCCGCGTCAGGCGAAATGCGATGCCGCGACCATGACGAACGTCACGGGCAGCGCGAGCACGAGGTTGAGACGAGCATACGTGGCCACCTTTTCGCGGGCCCGCGCTATGGTTTCGATATCAGCCGGCTTCTCGCCCAGCACGATGCGCAGGCTGGGCTGGATAACGCCATGGGCGATGACGAACATGACCATTCCGCCGAGCACGCCACCCCACAGCATCAGCGCTTTGGGCGTGGAAACGTAGACCACCGTCGAGTAGACCCATCGGTCGAACAAATAGCCCGACGTGATCAACAACAGCACGCCACTGACGACGGCCACGGTCGAGCCGTGCAAGAAGGTTGCCGCGACCTTCGGCACGATCAGCCGCATCAGAGGACCGCGCACCGGATCATCGGCCTTTGCAATGGCGGCGAGCTGGATGAAATTCACGAACCAGATCATGCCGACCCAGAGCATCGCCGCCACGACGTGGGTGACGCGCAGCAGCACCGAGATCATGCCCAGCAAATCGATGCCGCCACTGGCCACCCACAAGACGAGGATGGCCGCGATCACGACCAGTCCGCCGATGAGCGCGTTGAGCGGGCTCGCGAGCAGTTTCTTCATGTCCCAGCGCCTTTCAATCGACCGCGAGCAGCGCCGCCGCGACGGCGCGCCCTTCGGCGAGCAGAACGTTGTAGGTGCGGCACGCAGCGCCCGTATCCATTGCGTCGACACCCAACCCCGCATCACGCAGCGCATCGACGAGAGGCCGAGGCAAAAGCATGATGTTGCGGCCCACGCCCACCAACAGAATTTCGATCCTATCACGTTCCGCCACGACGCGATCGAAGCTCGCGCGCGTCATGTCAGATGAAGCCGACACATCCCAGGCTTCGATCGCGCTCGGCAGACACACGATCGACCCGCGATGGCTCATCCCGGCGAACCGAAAGCCGCCGTTGCCATAGGCTTCGATCGGCGCTCGTCCTGGATATCTGCCTTGTTGGCTCGTCGTCGTCATCGCGCTGCCCGGGCTCACCGGTAGGAAAGATCAAGCCTTGCTCTTGGCCTTGCTCGCGGCTTGGGTCGCACCGGTCGATACGGTCGACGCGGCTGGCCCCTTCGCTCCACCGAAACTCTCGCGATTGAGGCCGAGCCACAGAATGAGCGGCGCCGCAACGAACACGGAGGAATAGGTGCCGATGATGACGCCGAACAGCATGGCGAAGGCAAAGCCCTGGATGGCCTCGGTGCCGAACAGCCAGAGCGCCGTCACGGCGAGGAACGTCGATCCCGCCGTCATGATCGTGCGCGACAAGGTCTCATTCACCGAGTCGTTGAGCACTTCTTCGAGCGGCTTGCGCTTGTACTTGCGCAGGTTTTCGCGCACGCGGTCGAAGGTCACCACGGTGTCGTTCATCGAGTAGCCAGCCAGCGTCAATAGCGCCGCCATCGTTGCGAGATCGAATTCGTACCACATCAGTGAAAAGACGCCGACGGTGACGAACACATCATGCGCCAGAGCCGCGATGCCGGCCACCGCGAATTGCCATTCGAAGCGAAACCAGACGTAGATTGCGACGCCGACGAGCGCCAACACGACGGCGAGCGTGCCGCTGTACCACAGCTCGGCGGACACCGTCGGTCCGACCGTTTCCGAACGCCGGATCGTTATGCCCTCGCCGAGCGTGGCTCTGACTTGCGCAGAAGCTGCCGCCTGCGTCTTCTCGTCGGTCTGTTGGCCGATGCGGACGAGCGCCTCGTTGCCCTGCGTGCCCACAGCTTGAACCTGCACGTCGCCGAGGTTCAGTTGGTTCAACTTGTTGCGGAGCGCCCCGATATCGAGTGCCGTCGTGCCTGATTGCACCTCGAACAACGTGCCCCCTCGGAAGTCGACGCCGTAATTGAGGCCACGCCCGGCCAACAGTCCCGCAGTGACAACCACGAGCGCCAATGAAATGCCGACGAACAGCCCCCGCCAGCGCAGGATGTTCCAGCGGCTGTCGTGAGGGAAAAAGTCGTAGCCCTTGTACATCATGGAATGGCGAGCCTCAGAGCGGAGCCGGTATGGGCTTGCGGCCATAGGATTGGAGCCACCAGACAACGAGCAGTCGGCTGACGGTGACGGCGCAGAACATGCTGGTCAGCATGCCCAAAGTGAACGTCACGGCGAATCCGCGGATCGGACCAGAGCCGAGCGCAAACATCAGCACGCCGGCAATGAGACCCGTCAACTGACTGTCGACGATCGTGCCGTAGGCGAGCCGGAAGCCCGCATCGAGCGCGGCGATCGGCGTCTTGCCGTTGCGCAGCTCCTCACGTGTGCGTTCGTAGATCAACACGTTGGCGTCGACGGCCATGCCGAGCGTCAGCACCACACCGGCGATGCCGGGCAACGTCATCGTCGATCCCATCAACGCCATCAGTGCGAGAACCGAAACGACGTTGAAGGCGGCGCCCAACACCGCGAAGGCTCCAAAGACGCCGTACCCGGCCGTCATGAACAGGGCGACCGCGATGATGCCGATCAACGTCGCGCGTTTGCCGGCATCGATCGAGTCTTGCCCCAAGCTCGCGCCGACGACGCGTTCTTCGACGATGGTCAACTTGGCAGGAAGCGCGCCCGAGGTCAGCAACGTCGCCAACCGCGTCGTGTCCTCGGCTGTGAACCGACCACTGATCTGGCCCGTGCCGCCGAGGATTTCCGATTGGATCACCGGGGCCGTAATCACCGTGTTGTCGAGGACGACGGCGAAGCGGAAGCCTTTGTTCTTGATCGTGACATCGCCGAAGATCTTGGCCGCGGACGGCTTGAACGTGAACGACACGATCGGCTGGTTGTTGGTGCTGTCGAAGGCCGCGCTCGCGCGCGACAGTTGCTCGCCCGACAGCAATGGCCGTTCGTGGATGAGCTCCCCAGTGCCGATCTCTTCCGACGACGGCACGATCTTGTAGCCGGGTGGAATGCCGTTCAATCGCGCCTGCTCGGCCGTGATCGTGCGGTGCACCAAATGGAACGTCATGCGCGCGGCTTGGCGCAGGCGCTGGCGGATTTCTTCGAGTTCCTTTTCGGTCTCGACGCCCGGTTGCTGCACGAGGATGCGATCGCGGCCCTGG
>JANOKV010000048.1:0-3737 GCA_031419415.1 Hyphomicrobiales bacterium
ATGGTCGGTGGCCAAGCCGATTTCATGCGCGGTTGCCTGCGGTCTCGCGGTGGTCGCAGCATTCTGGCGCTGGAGGCCACGGCGCGCGGCGGCACGCTTTCGCGGATCGTGCCGAAGTTGTCGGGGGGAGTCGTCACCACCTCGCGCAGTGACACGGATTTCGTGGTCACAGAGTACGGGATCGCCGGACTTCGTGGGCGAACGCTCGCCGAACGCGCCAGCGCATTGATCGCCATCGCGCACCCCGACTTCCGTCGCAGCCTCGAGATCGCGGCGGACGGCCTGCTTTGATCAGCCGGCGGCGCGACGCACCAGCACGCTGGCGTCGGAAAGCGCCTCGAGACGCCAGCAATCGGCCATCAGAGCGTCCGTCGCCGCCTTGCCGATGACGGCGGACGACTGGTCGAAGAATTTGGTTTCCAGCTCCGTGTCCGTCATGGGCCGACCCTTGCTGCCAACACAGTCGCGCACCTTCTTTTCAAGCGTGCGGCCATCCTTCAGCGTGATGGTCATGTCGGCGCCGTTGATCGGCATACCTGGCTCGATGGTCGCAGTTATCCGGTCACGGAAGGCCACCAGCGCAGGATCGGCGATGGCGGCATCGACGCATTCGGGGATACCGGCCCGCCCACGCACGAGTGCTGCAGCGATCCATTGGTAAAGGCTGACCTGGCCTTCGAATTCATCCTTCGGGTGGCGGCGATCACACAACGCGAGCGCCACGCCGGCGGCTTTGACCGAGACGCCCTCGATCATAGACGCGTCGAGGTTGTGCGCTTGGCGCAGCGCCAAAGCCGCGTCGATCATCGGGTGAATGACGATACCGCAGGCATAGGGTTTGTACGTATTGGCCAGGATCTCGTAGTGCGCGCCCAACCGGCCGGTGAGCAGCCCCAGATCGGGCGTCTTGGCAAAGCAGTTGGCAAAACCGTACTTGCCTTCGAAGGCGCCTTCGGATGCCGTGAACCCGACCTTGGCGAGATACGCGGCACGCAAACCCGTCTGGCCCGCATGGGCGGGCATATTGGCGGTGCACATGGAGCCGTGCATGGCGCGAATGCCGGACGCCTGAGAGGCGGCAATGCCGATGGCCCGGCGCATTTGCACGGCATCGAGATCCAGCAGCTTGCCAGCGGCCACGGCGGCTCCCACACCGCAACAGATACCGGTTTGTGACCACGCGATGTTGCCCTCGGCAGGGGCCACCGAAACCGCTTTGCTCAGCCGGCAGACCACCTCGACGCCCAATATGAAAGCGGCCAATGCATCTTTTCCCGATACGCTCTGCCGCTCGGCTACGGCCAGAACCGCCGCCAAAACCGGACCACCGGGATGCACAACGGCCTCCGCGTGAGTGTCGTCGTACGTATAAATGCTCGACGCCAGTGTGTTGATCAGGCAGGCCGTCAACGCGTCCGTGCGCTGGTCACGTCCCAGCAGCGTGGCATGCGCTTCGCCAGCGAACGGCGCGAGGGCGCGCCAGGTCGCCTCGATGGCCTCGTGTTTGGCGCCACCGACAGTACACCCCAGCACATTGAAAAAGGTCCGCAGGCCCTCTTTGCGAACGGCGGCAGGAAGATTTTCATAGCCGGTTGCGAGCACATAATCGGCAATTGCCGACGTCGCGCCTGTGACTGCGGTCATCGCGTGTTTCCTCTGTCCTTGTTCTCGGGTTCGAAGAGAGCGTATCGTGGCTCATGAGCCCAGCGCAATCGATCAAGGAAGTGACGTCATGGATCTCGAGTTGAAGAACAAGGTCGCCATCATCACTGGCGCCAGCCGTGGCATTGGCGAGGGCGTCGGCCGGGTTCTTGCCAGCGAGGGTGTGGACGTTTTCCTCGTCGCACGCAGCTCCGGCGATCTGGAGAAGGTAGCCGCCGACATCGCCAAGAAATCCGGCCGTCGCGCCATCGCCCACGTTGCTGATCTGATGGACACCAAAGCTCCGGCAGCGGCGGTGGCGGCCGCAATGAAGGCCTATGGCAAGATCGATATTCTGGTGAACAATGCTGGCGCCACAAAACGTGGCAACTTCTTCGAGCTTACGGATGACGATTGGGCATCGGGCTTCGGGCTCAAATTCTACGGTGCGATGCGCATGACGCGCAGCGCTTGGCCGCACCTGAAAGCGTCGAAGGGGGCGATCGTCAATATCATCGGCATCGGGTCGCGTACGGCAGCAGCCGAGTTCACAATCGGCGGCTCGGTCAACAGCGCCCTCGTCAACTTCACCAAGGCGACGGGAGACATCGGCCGCACCGAAGGCGTGCGCGTCAATGCCATAAATCCCGGTCATATTCAGACGAGCCGCCTCGAGTTGCGCGTCGCTGCGGCGATGGCAAAGACCAATGCCAGCCGCGAGGAGACGATCCGCAGCATGATCGAGGATCTCGGCATCAATCGCTTCGGTCAGCCCGAGGAAATCGGCAACCTTGTTGCTTTTCTGTGCTCGCCCAAAGCTGATTTCGTGGCCGGCACCGTCATCGACCAAGACGGCGGCGAAACACGCGCCATCTAGGGGCCGCCCGACCGGTTCGCGGGCTCATGCCGCCAACGCGGGTGCGATGCCCAATCGGGCCTCGATCTGCGCGAGGCGACGCTGCTCGTCGACGATATAGTCGCGCACGATCGGCGCCGCCTCTTTGCGACGCGAGAGCTGCATCTGGAACACCTCTTGCGCGCCACCGCGAAACATCATCTCGCAACTGACGAGGTAGAATTCCCACATCCGGCAGAAACGCTCGTCGTACATCGCCGCGATCTTGGCGCGATTGGCCTGGAACCGCCGGTGCCAGTGATCGAGCGTCATGGCGTAATGCAGGCGCAAGAATTCGCAGTCGGTGACCCAAAGGCGATTGTTTTCGACGGCTGGAAACACTTCCGAAAGCGCTGGTGAGTAGGCGCCGGGGAAGATGTACTTTCTCAGCCAGGGGCTGGCCGTACCCGGTGGGCTCATGTGGCCGATGGAATGCAGCAGCATGAGGCCGTCGTCTGGAAGCAAGTCGTTCACTTTGGAGAAAAATTCGCCGTACTGCGGAACGCCCACGTGCTCGAACATGCCCACCGACACGATCCGGTCGTAGGTTCCGGTGAGCGCGCGATAGTCCTGCAAGAAAAAACGCACCTGCTTGGAGAGCCCTGCCGCGCGGGCCCGCTCGGCGGCCAAAGCGTGCTGCTCCTTCGAGAGCGTGACCCCCGTCACCTCCACGTCGGCCACACGCGCCAGATAGCAGGCGAGCCCACCCCACCCCGAGCCGATGTCCAGCACCCTCTGGCCTGGCTTCAAGTCGAGCTTGGCCGCAATCAACCGGCATTTGTTGATCTGCGCCTGTTCGAGCGTCTCGGTTTCGTCGCGAAAATAAGCGCACGAATAGAAAAGCTGGGTGTCGAGAAACAGTTCGAACAGCGCATTGCCGATATCATAGTGATGCGCCACGTTCTGCTGGGCACGCCCGACCGGATTGCGCTGCTGTAGCCGCTTCACGCTGCGAAAGAAGCGACGCAGGACAGCCTGCCAAGGCTGCTCATCGAGCGCGTTCTGATTGACGGAATAGAGTGTGAGAAAGTCGCGTAGGCTGGAGCCGGAAAAGGTCAACCTGCCGTCCATGTAAGCTTCGCCAGCATGCAGCTCTGGGTTGAAGAAGAGCTTTTTATAAAGCGTGCGATCACAGATCTGCATCTTGACCGAGGGACCGGGCGCCGTTCCCCCGAAAACATGGGGCCGCCCATCCGCATCG
>JANOKV010000049.1:0-10598 GCA_031419415.1 Hyphomicrobiales bacterium
GAAGGATGGCATCACGCCCTACTCCTTTTCCATGGTGCATTGCAGTGGGTGTTGATGCTGGCGCGCAAAATCCATCACTTGCGTCACCTTCGTCTCGGCAACTTCGTAGGTATAGACACCACACACGCCCACCCCTTTGTGATGCACATGCAGCATGATGCGTGTCGCGTCTTCCTGACCCTTATTGAAAAACCGTTCGAGGACCAGGATAACGAATTCCATCGGCGTGTAATCATCGTTCAGCAGCAAAACCTTGTAGAGGCTCGGCCGCTTCGTCTTGGGACGTGTTTTGGTCACGAGCCCGGTCTTGCCTTCGTCGCCTCCCTGCGAGCCGTTCTTGCCCGCCATCATCGTCACGCCGCCAATCTCGATCATCGTCGTCACTTGCCCATCGCCCGTTCTAACGTCCCCAGTGGGCTTAGCGCCTCGCTGCCCTGCTCGTCGAACCATATTATCGGGAGCTTGGCCCAATGCGCAAACGAGTCGATGATTTCTGGATCGTGGGAGCCTGTTTCGATCCCCTATGTGGGCAACAGGGTGGGCGAAAAAAAGACCCAGCCGCGATCGTCATCAAACAACGACAGTCCGGCAGGTCGACCGAGCCAAACGCACGGTGAATTCCTCGTGCGCTCATCGGCCTGAGAACGGCGGCTGCGGACGTCGATTGTGGGCAACGAGATCTTAACGCGGATGCAGGCATTTGCATGAGACCTTTCGACGTCATTGCCGGGTCAGCACGCCCGTCGTCGCAAATCGGCCGGAAACCAATGGTTGCGTCACGTTCGAGCTGGGATGGTACGAAACAAGGTCGGGCCCGGTGTGAACCCGTGCGCCAGTTCGATAGAGAAACGCTTCGATGTCTCCGCTCGGGTTGACCCTGACCACTTATCGCGTGCCGCGCATCGTCGGTTGGGTGGTGTGTTTTGCTTTATCGGTGCTTTTCACGGGCGAATCGCAGGCGGCCGGGCGTCATGCGTCGATGGTCATCGATGCCAATACGGGCCGTGTTCTGCACGAGCAGGCGGCCGATGAACCTCGCTATCCGGCGTCGCTGACCAAGATGATGACGCTCTATGTGCTGTTCGAGCTGATGGAGCAGGGTCGATTGTCGGCATCGACGCGGATCAAAATCTCCGACACCGCCGCGAGCGCCCCGCCGACCAAACTGGGACTTCCCGCGGGCTCGGATATTGCTCTCATCGAGGCTATCAAGGCCCTGATTGTTCATTCGGCGAATGACATCTCCGTTGCGGTTGCCGAGCATGTGTCTGGGACGGAAGAGAAATTCGCGGCGTTGATGACGCGTAAGGCGCGCCAGATCGGGATGTCGAAGACGACATTTCTCAATCCGCATGGGCTGCCCAATCCCGATCAGCAAACGACAGCGCGCGACATGCTCACGCTCGCGATGCGCTTGAATGACGACTTTCCCAAGCATTACAATCTCTTCTCTACCCGAAGCATGAGCACAGCCGGTCGTATGCATCGCAATCACAATACGATGCTGGCGACCTACGACGGCATGGATGGCATCAAAACCGGCTACATCCGGTCTTCGGGCTTCAATCTGGTGTCATCCGTGCGGCGGGGAGGACGTCACGTGGTGGCGGTCGTATTCGGCGGGACAAGCGCCTCCGCCCGCAACGTCTATATGCGCGCCCTTCTCGATCGGTCGCTGCCCAAGGCGAGCCCCGTGCGGACGCGGGACAGCGCCCCGAAGCTCGTGGTGGCGTCGGGCGCAGCGCCCAGACCAACCTCCAAGCTGGCGGCGAGCGAGACACCGCGACTGATCGAGCCGCCCCGCCTCGTGTCGCCGCCGCGCCAGGTTATCCGCCCAGCACCAGCCGTTGCGGACGTCGCGCCAAGCGCGCCAGAGCCGGCCAGAAACCAAGGTTTCGAGGTTGCAAGGGTGCGCCCCGTTCTGATCAAGCCCGAAGGCGCGCGTCCGACCACGCCTCAACCGCGGACTGTGATGGAGCCCGTAAGGCCGGCGCTGGCAACGGTCCCGCCGCCGTCCGCTTCGGCGACAGCGACGCGAACCCTGCAACCCTCATCGCTGCAGGCGCAGGCCGAACAATTGGCGACCACGGGTGGAGGAGCGCCATCGGTCGAGGCTCGCAAGGACAGCCGGGGAGCCCATCCTGCCGGCGGCGTTTCCGTTCAGGTCGGCGCCTTTGCCACCGAGATCGAGGCCAAACGTCAACTCGCAGCCGCGCGGGGCAAATCAGCAGCTTTGCTCTCAGCTGCCCAAGCCAGCGCTCAACCGATCACGAGCGGAACGCGGCAGCTCTGGCGGGCCCGTTTCGTTGGATTGGACGAACAATCGGCGACCACCGCTTGCCATAAGCTAAGGCTCGCTCAGGTCGATTGCCTTGTGACGCGGACGCCTTAGTCCTGTCCGAGCGCCACGTCCTTGGCCTGATTGATCTTTGCCGCCAGATAGGTGGAGCCTCCCCGGTCAGGGTGCAGCTTGGCCATCAGCGCGCGATGGGCCAGTCGGACGGCCTCGGCATCCGCCGTCTCGTCCAGACCGAGTACCTCGAGGGCTTCCGCCCGGCTCATCGTGTTGCCTGTCCCTTGCGAGGGCGCAGACTCCCGACGCGCCATGTCCTCGCGCCATGAGGCGTGCGTCCGGTCGAGATAGGCCTCGACGAGTTGCGCCGAGGGGGGATCTGACCATCGATAGTCCTGCCAGAGCTGGGCGAGGTCTGCAGGACTGAGGCTCGATAATTCGCGACCGGAAAAGGCGCCTTTCAATACCCGACCTTCCATGGCGCCCGTCGCGTGGTCGAGTTCCATGGCGAGGAATTCAGTGGTGACCCCCGATGAGCCGTGGGCAGCCGGGCCGGTCGTTTGTCGCCCCCACGGGCTCGCTGCACCTCGTTCCCACAGCAGCCAAGCACCGAGCGCCGCCAAGGGGAATGCAAGTGACGCAGCTCCGCGAAACAGCAATGCGACGGCGCCTCCCAGCGCTGCCAAGCCCGCGCCCCAGCGGATATTGCGCGCTAGAATGGCTGTGTTGGCGCGCGAGAAGGCTTGCATCGCGAGGAGAGCGAGCAATAGCGCGATGACACCAAAAACGAAATAAGGCATCGGCCCGTCCCGAGCCTCCTATCGTTGCAACTGTTCGAGAAGCAACTCCGCGCTACGGCTGCGCGTCGCGGAGCCGAGCTGCAGGAGAGCGTTGCGCCCTCCGGCGGCATAAGCGGCAACGGCCGCCAGCAAGTCTCGCAACTGGTCCGCGGAGCCCTGATCGAAGCGACAATAGGCGCCTTTCGTCAATCGTGCGATCTCTCGAAAGGTCTGTTCGGCGGTCGTGTCGAGGCCTTCCTGAAAGACAAACACGGGCACCCCGTGCAGCGCGAGTTCACCGGCGCGCCCGCAGATCTCGTCCGGCCCCTCTTCCATGCTGTCACCGATATAGACCAGAGCCGCGATTTTGCGCCGCTCGGTTTCCTGGCGCGCATGAGACAGCACTTTGGCGATCTGGGTGAAGCCGCCACGACACTCGACGGTGGTCATGAGGCGGGCCAGAGCGACCGGGTCGGCCACCCACTTCGATGCCCGACATTCCTCCGTCCCCCGAAAATAAACGAGTTGGACATCGAGGCCGCCGATCGATTTGACGGTCTCGAACATCTGCGCCTGTAAAGCCAGTGCCATGTCCCAGGCGGGGCGGCGGCTCATCGTGGCATCCATCGCAAAGACGAGGCGGCCACGCCCAGTGGGCTCGACAGGCGCAAGGTCTTGGACACGTTTCAGGAAATTCGCGACGTCTGCGGCAGACGATTGGCCAAGCGAAGGCGTTCTCCCGGGAGTGGCGGGCTCAGCGACGCGGCTGTCACCGGTGACTCTCGTGTCTCCGGTGACGTCTGGTCTGGACGGCTTGTCGTCGGCGGACATGCGAAGGGCCCGTGAGCGCGAATGGTCGCCTCCAACATGGCGTCACCGGCCCCGAATCGCAACGTCGACGAGCGTCGCTCAGCTCTGCGCGCATCCCATGGCGTCAGCAACCCCGTGGAAGCTATCCACCACGACGTCCCACGCCTCCGAGGCGCCCAGATCGATGGTTTGACCCGGCCCGAATTCGGTAGGGCGAACGACGAAGCCCGTGCGCAAGCCGGCGTTGGACGCTGCTTTTAGATCTCCGTTGTGCGCCGCCACCAGCATGACTTCATGGGGCTCGAGGTTGAGGAGCGCCGCGTTGCCGCGATAGCACTCGGGCAACGGCTTGTATGCGCGCACTGGCTCCGCACCCAAGACCACGTCCCACGGCAGGCCGGCCCGCTTGGCCATGCGGCTGAGCAAACCGATATTTCCGTTCGACAGCGTGCCGATGATGTAGCGGCTCTTCAAACGCTGGAGCCCCGATACGGTGTCGGGCCAGGGATCGAGCCGGTGCCAGATCGTCGTGAGGTGTTCGATCTCGTGCGCATTGAGGCCCCGAATGCCATGTTGCTCGAGCAGCTTCACCAGGCTTTCGCGATGGAGATCATCGAGGATCGTCCACTGCCGACGCCCGGTGCGGACTTCCTCCATGGCCGGCTGGTAGAGGCCCCGCCATTCATCGGCGAATTTCGTCCAATCGGCGTCGAGGCCGCGGCCGCGACCGAAGGAGGTCAGTTCGCGAATGGTGCTGCCACGCCAATCGACGACAGTGCCGAATACATCGAAGAGCAGCGCTTTGACCTTGTCTTTTGGGGTCGTCGGCATGGTTTTCCGATCTCCTGTGGGTTGAATGTGTTTGCCCCGGCATGCGGCGCCTCAGCGCTCGCCGATCTGGCCGCGATGGCGCAGGAAATGGTCGGCGAGGACGAGCGCCATCATCGCTTCACCCACCGGCACTGCGCGAATGCCGACGCACGGATCGTGGCGACCCTTGGTGACGATGTCGGTCTCGACGCCGCGTTCATCGATGGTGCGGCGCGGATGAAGGATGGAGGACGTTGGTTTGACGGCAAAGCGAACGACGACGGGCTGTCCCGTCGAGATGCCCCCGAGGATGCCGCCAGCATGGTTCGTCAAGAACACCGGCCGCCCGTCGTTGCCGGCCCGCATCTCGTCGGCGTTGTTTTCCCCAGCGAGGGCAGCCGCTGCAAATCCGTCGCCGATCTCGACGCCCTTCACCGCATTGATGCTCATCATCGCAGAGGCGAGGTCTTGGTCGAGCTTGCCGTAGAGGGGCGCGCCCCAACCCGGCGCTACGCCTTCGGCGACCACCTCGATAATGGCGCCCGCAGAGGAGCCAGCCTTGCGAACGCCGTCGAGATATCCTTCCCAGAGCGCAGCGGTGACGGGGTCGGGACAAAAGAACGGGTTGGCGTCGATTTCCGCGTCGTTCCACCGCGTCCGATCGATCGCATGGGGTCCGATCTGGACGAGCGCGCCGCGAATGCGCACCCCTGAAACCACCTGACGCGCCACGGCGCCAGCTGCGACGCGCATCGCTGTCTCGCGTGCCGACGATCGCCCGCCGCCGCGATAATCGCGAAGGCCGTATTTGGCGGTATAGGTGTAGTCGGCGTGTCCGGGGCGGAACTTGGCTGCGATGTCCCCATAATCTTTCGAGCGTTGATCGACGTTGTCGATGACCAACGAAATCGGTGTGCCGGTGGTGACCTGCTGGCCGGATGCGTCCGGGAAAACGCCCGACAGAATTTTCACGGCATCGGGCTCGCGTCGTTGCGTCGTATGACGCGATTGGCCGGGCCTCCGCTTCTCGAGAAAGGCCTGAATATCGGCCTCGGTCAGTGGGATACCTGGCGGGCACCCATCAATGACGCAGCCGATGGCCGGCCCGTGGCTCTCGCCCCAAGTGGAAACTCGAAAGAGGTGTCCGAAGGTGTTGAATGACATCCAATGGCCTGCATGTGGCGCTGGCCGTTCAGCCGGAGCAGTCGGCACGTCATCGACGATAGACCCGACAATCCGTTCCTATCGGAATATCGACTTCCGCCGCCGAATCTGCCTGAATCGATCCCGTCGTCAAGGGCTCGAGAGAGCAAGTGACACAGCGTCCTTGCTCCGGCTATGAGCATCGCTTGGTAGATGGCGTGATTCTATTCGCATACAACCGACTGGGAGACTAGCAATGCGCAAGATTTTGATCGCGCTCGGGGCTGTTGCTTTTGCGTTGAGCGCTGCGGCGCTGCCTGCCGCTGCTCAAACAGCGCCGAAAGCAGCCGTGGCGAAGAAGAAAGTCGTGAAGAAGGCGGCCGCAAAGAAAGAGGCCACAGTCAAGTACAAGCGCAAGTGCAAGCCCGGCCAAACATGGAACGCTTCGGCGACCATGTCGGCTGGTGCGTGCCAAAAGAAGGTCGCCAAGGCGAAATCGAAAGCCAGCAAAGCCAAGAAAGCGGCTTGATCGCCTTTGACTGACGTCTAAGCAGCAACGGGCCGGAACCATCTTGGTTTCGGCCCGCTGTGTTCATAACCATTCGATCGTGCCGCGACGCAGGACCATAATGCGATCCTGGGGCACTTCGAGGTCGGCAATCGCGGCCCTGTCGAGGGTGAGAACGAGGCCCCGTAGCGCCCGGCTCACGGCGCCATGTGAGGCGACAAGGCAGTCCGCTTGCACGTCTGCGAGCCAGCCAGCGATGCGGTCCGACAGCATCGCATAACTTTCACCGCCGCGCGGCTGCCAGCCCCATTTATCGACCTGACGGGCGGCAAAGCCTTCCGGATCGAGACGCGGCAGTTCGCTCCAGAGTTGCCCTTCCCAGTGTCCGTAGCTCTGCTCCCGCAGGCGATCATCGCGCCGGAAGTCATCGGGTGGCAGGTCGAGCGCGCTCCGGATGATCCGCATCGTTTCGCTGGCCCGGGACAGCGGGCTCGCCACATAGTCGATCGACTTCACACGTTCGGCGAGATGGTCTTTCAATACGCGACCATTTCGCGCCGCTTCCGTGCGACCGCGTTCGTTCAGCGGAATATCGGTCAGGCCCTGGTAGCGCTGCACTGCATTCCAATCGGTTTGGCCATGCCGAACATAGTAGATCGTCACTCCGGGCTTCAACATCGCGCGTCAGACCTTCAAGACCAGTTTGCCGTTGTTGCCGCCCGTATAGAGCAGATTCAGCGTGTCGAGAAAGGCCGGGATTCCCCCTTGCCGCACATCTTCACGCAGCTTGAGGCGGCCATCTGCGTGCCAACTTCCGAGCGCCTCGATCGCTTCGGGGATCCGCGCTGCCCAGTCGGACACGATCAGCCCCTGCACCTTGAGCCTTTGCGTCAGCACCGCGCGGAAGTTGCGCGGTCCATCCGGGGCCGAACTGGCATTGTAAGCGGAGATGAGGCCGCAAATCGCCATGCGGCCGAAGGTGTTCATGCGCGGCAGAATGGTGTCGAGGATATCGCCGCCGACGTTTTCGAAATTCACGTCGATGCCATTTGGGCAGGCTGCATCGAGCTGAGCCGCCAAATCCGACCCCTTGTAGTCGATGCACGCATCGAACCCGAGCACGTCCGTCACAAACCGGCATTTCTCCGGTCCACCCGCAATGCCGACGGCACGGCAGCCTTTGATCTTGGCGATTTGCCCGACAATCGAGCCGACAGCGCCAGACGCGGCGGATATCACCACGGTCTCACCGGCCTTTGGTTGACCGACTTCGAGCAGACCGAAGTAAGCCGTCCAGCCAGGCATGCCGAGACCACCCACCCAACGCTCCAGGGGGGCCCGTGACGTGTCGGCCCGAAGGACGCGCTTGCCATCGGAGATCGCATACTGCTGCACGCCGAATATGCCCGAAACAGCGTCACCAGGCTTGAAGTCGTCGTTGTTGGAGACCTCGACGACGCCCGATGCGTACGCGCGCATCACGGCCCCGACGGGCACCGGTGGCACATAGGAGCGGCCTTCGTTGACCCATCCGCGCATGGCCGGATCGAGCGACACGTAGGCAACCTTGACGCGGAACTCGCCGGGGCCAGGATCGAGGATGGGCGCCTCGACGAGCTCGAAGGTATCCGGCGTCAACAGGCCGGGCCCGGGACGGCGCGCGAGTTTGATTTGTGCGTTAGTGGTCATGGCGGATGGTCCTCGCAGAGGCGGGAAAAGGAGTTCAGTAGCCCAGTGTAAGGTCGACTTCTTGCGGAAGCGAACCTCCAGCTTCGATGCTGCGGATGTTGCTGGCCATCTGCGTGACGAGCTGTGCGACGGTGGGCCGACGGGCGATGTGGGGCATGATCGTCACTTTCGGGTGCGCCCACAGCGGGCTTTCAGGTGGCAGCGGTTCGGGCGAGAGGGCATCCAACGCGGCATAGGCGAGTTGGCCGGAATCCAGCGCCGCGATCAAATCGGCATCGACGACGTGCTTGCCGCGTCCGACGTTCACGAGCATGGCGCCGCGCGGCATCATCGCGAACGTGCGTGCGTTGAAAATACCCTCGGTTTCACGCGTCAGCGGCAGCAGGCAGACGGCGATGTCGGTCTGAGCGAGAAAAGCCTCCAGTTGGTCGGCGCCGTGAAAGAGCGGCACTTCTGCCATGGATCGGGGGGACCGCACCCACGCGGTGACCGGAAAGCCGAGCGATTTGAGCACCAGGGCCGGCGCCTTCGCCATCATGCCGAAGCCCAAGAAGCCGATGCGTCGCTCCTCGGGGCGCGCAATGTGGACCTTTCGCCATTCTTTTCTGGATTGTGCGGCTTGATAGCCCGGAACGTCGCGGTGGAACCGCAGCACGTGCATGATCACGTACTCCGTCATCATCGGGTCACCGGTATTGGGCTCGATTTTGCCGAGCGGCGCCTTCGGTAATTTCGGATGGCGCACGAAGGAGTCGACGCCGGCTGCGCGGCTGAACATGGCTTTCAGTCGCGGAAAAGCCGGAAGCTGGTCGAAATCCGGCCGCATGAACATCGAGATACTCGATGTCTGCGGTATCGCCCGTTCGAGGCCAGAACCGCACCTCGAGATCTGGTAGCTGCGCCTGAAACGTCTCGCGCCATTCCTGCGCCGAGCCGATATGCTTATCGAGATCGACAATGAGTAGAGCCATACGGCCTCTCCGACGCGTCGCTGGTTATCCGCACCGCGCTGCCCCGCATAAGGGCATTCGGCATTCGGACTTTAGCGCAAATGGTCGATGCTGTGGCAATTGGATGACGATCGTCGATCAAGACTCGTCGCGCGGCATCGGGCGATCGTCGCTCTGGTCAGTCGCCCGCTCGCTCAGTCGCGTATGCAAGCATTGTTTTGATGTGGATAACTCGCGGACGTCGACGCAACGAGCCTCCACCTCGGTAATGTCCAATAGGGCGCTGGGGAGTGACTGATATGGGCAAAGTCGTGCGATGGTCACATTGGTTCCGTAATGAAACGGATCAGCGGCACTACAGCCATCGCTACGCGTGCGCGATTGAAAGCCTCCTCGATACTGGCTTTTTCAACGACGCCGTGACGAGCGCCACCCATGCGACGCGCCCAAGACCCAGGCTCGTGACCGGATCTTCACGCGGCTCGGGATCGATGACCCGGGCAACCAGGTCCGAGGTGGCCTAGTCGACCCGCCGGTCGATCGACGCTGGATTTGCATCGCCGTCTCAGTTGGTACGGCGTTTTGCTGTCGGGTAGCGGATGTTTCTTTTCAACCGACGACCTTGCTGGCGCGAAGGCCCCCCATCCGGTCGGCGTCGTAGCCCAGAAGGTTTGCGAGAACCTCGTCGGTGTGTTGGCCGGGTGTCGGGACAGGGCCAATTCGTCCAGGTGTGGCCGACATCTTCACGGCAACACCTGGAACGTGCAGTTCGCCAGCCAGGGCATCGGGCTGCTTCAGCCGACTTCGAAGAGACGAAGCGCTCCTACGAACTCTATCAGCGCTATGTAATGCCGCATTTTTCCGGCGACAACGGCCCGCGCATCCAGTCGTTCGATTGGTGCACGCAGAACCGTGACCTGCTTGCCGAAAAGCGTTCGACTGCGGCGAAAGCCATGTTCGACAAGCACGAGGCCGAACAGGCTGACAAAGCCAAGGTCCCGATGAATCGACCGCAGAAAGGCAAAGAGGCATGGTAAGCACGACTGGCGGCGGGCGTCGTGCTGGTGTGCGGGCTAGCTGCCGCTGATCGCACCGGCCTTCCAAGCGTAGCGCAGGGATGCCACGAGGAGACGAACCATGGACCGTGAAGACCTTCGTCGTCGGGCGACTGCGTGCGGGCTCGAGAAGCTCGAGGAGGCGCATCTCGAGCAGTTCGCGCAAGGACAACGCACGACCCGTGATCTGGCGGCGCGCTTGCCCAAAGACCTGCACTGGACCGAAGAGACTGCGCTGACCTTCAGCCTCGTCGGCAAGGGAGGGCGGCGATGAGCGATCTGGCCTATCTGACGATCCACGAGACGAGCGCGCTCATTCGCACGCGCAAACTCTCGCCCGTAGACCTCGTCAAGGCGCAACTGGCGCGCATCGAGCGGCTCGATCCGCGACTGCACGCGTTCATTCGCGTGACGCCGGAGATTGCGATGGCGGGCGCACGTGCGGCCGAGACGCAGATCGCGAGTGGGGATTGGCGCGGCCCGATGCACGGAGTGCCCTACGCGCTCAAGGACATCATCGATTACGCGGGGTTGGCGACCACGTGCCATTCGAAAATTCTC
>JANOKV010000050.1:0-1770 GCA_031419415.1 Hyphomicrobiales bacterium
AAATCGCCTCTACGTGGAGATGCAGCGCCACGGAACGCCGGCTGAAGCCACCGTCGAGCCCGAGCTGCTGGCGCTCGCCTACGACCTGCATATCCCCATCGTCGCCACCAACGAGTGTTTCTTCGCTACCCCAGACGATCACGAAGCCCACGACGTGCTGTTGTGCATCGCGGAGGGCCGATACGTCACGGAGGACAACCGGCGGCGCGTGACCGGGCAGCATTGCTTCAAGAGCGCCGAAGACATGGTCGCACTCTTCCCCGATCTGCCCGAGGCCGTGGCCAATACGATCGAGATCGCCAAGCGGTGCGCCTTTCGCCCCAAAGGACGAAAGCCCATTCTGCCGAGCTTCTTGGCCAGCACCGAAGGTGCGAGCGAAGAGCAACGCCTGGCTGCAGAAGCCGCGGAGCTGAAACGACAGGCCGAAGAGGGGTTGGGCAGACGCCTCGAGACACATCCCCTCGCCGAAGGCTTCACGCGCGAGGATTATTTCACGCGCTTGGATTATGAATGTGGCGTCATCGCCGGCATGCAGTTTCCGGGCTACTTTCTGATCGTTGCCGACTTTATCCAGTGGTCCAAGCGGTCAGGCATTCCGGTTGGTCCGGGGCGTGGTTCGGGCGCGGGCTCGGTCGTCGCCTGGGCGCTGACCATCACCGATCTCGACCCGCTTCGATTCGGGCTGCTGTTCGAGCGGTTCTTGAACCCGGAACGCGTGTCGATGCCCGATTTCGACATCGACTTCTGCCAGGAGCGCCGCGACGAGGTGATCCGCTATGTTCAGCAGAAATATGGCGCAGATCGCGTCGCCCAGATCATCACGCATGGCAAGCTGCAAGCGCGCGCCGTGTTGCGCGACGTCGGGCGTGCGCTGCAAATGCCCTATGGCCAAGTCGACAAGCTGTGCAAGCTGGTGCCCAACAATCCAGCCGCGCCAGTGACGCTACGACAAGCGATTGACGGTGAGCCGAAATTGCAGGAGGCGGCGAAAGAAGAGCCCGTCGTGCAACGCCTACTCGAGATTTCGGAGAAGCTCGAGGGCCTCTATCGGCATGCGTCGACACACGCGGCCGGCATGGTGATCGGGGATCGGCCGCTCGAGGAGTTGGTGCCGCTCTATCGTGATCCCAAGTCGTCATTTCCGATTACCCAATACAACTGGAAGCTGGTTGAAGCTGCAGGCCTCGTGAAGTTCGATTTTCTGGGACTCAAGACGCTCACCGTTTTGCAGAAAGCCGTGGAGCTGATCGCGCGCGGGCGCGGCATCGAGCTGGATCTGGCGAACGTCTCGATCCTCAACGATCATCCGGAGGCCAAAGCGTCCTACGACCTGCTCGCGCGCGCCGACACGGTCGGCGTCTTCCAGTTGGAATCGACGGGTATGCGCGAAAGCCTCAAGCGACTGAAACCCGACCGCATCGAGGACATCATCGCCATGGTGGCGCTCTATCGGCCCGGTCCGATGGACAACATCCCCACCTACATCAATCGTAAGCACGGCGACGAGCCGATCGAATACCCGCATCCGATGCTCGAGCCGATCCTGCGCGAGACCTACGGCGTCATCATCTACCAGGAGCAGGTGATTCAGATCGCGCAGGTGATGGGCGGCTACACGTTGGGCCAAGCCGACCTGCTGCGACGGGCGATGGGCAAAAAGGACAAAAAAGAGATGGCGGCGCAGCAGGCCCGCTTCATCGAAGGCGCCATGCAGAAAGGGGTCACCAAGGAAGATGCGACCTTCATTTTCAATCTGGTCGACAAGTTCGC
>JANOKV010000051.1:0-4068 GCA_031419415.1 Hyphomicrobiales bacterium
GTTGTGCCAATACCCGACGCACGAAGCCGCACTGGCGCGGCCGTGCCCACACGACCCGCGCATGGCCGAACGCTTCGAGCTTTACGTATGCGGCGTCGAACTCGCCAACGGCTTTGGTGAACTGACCGACGCGACCGAACAGCGCCGCCGCTTCGAAGCGGAAATGGCGGAAAAGGAGCGCGTTTACGGCGAACGCTATCCGCTGGACGAGGATTTTCTGGCCGCGCTGGCGTCCATGCCGCCAGCGTCCGGGTGCGCCCTGGGCTTCGACCGATTGGTCATGCTGGCGACCGGCGCAACGGAAGTGGGACAGGTGATTTGGACTCCGGGGTGAGGGTTCTGTTTACTTGACAAGTGTATACTATTACTATACATAAAATCTACCGAATGTCGACGATGGGCAAGTTATGATAAAAACCTTCCGATCCAAGAGCTTGGAACGCTATTGGATCAGAGGCGATGCGAAGGGATTGCCGGCCGATGTCATCAAACGCCTCAACCTGCGGCTGTCTGCCCTCGATAACGCAGTGACTCCGCAAGAGATGAACATATCGGGTTGGTATTTTCATGAGCTCTCGGGTGATAAGAAAGGCCGCTGGTCCGTTCGTATCACTGGCAACTGGCGATTGACATTTGCGTGGCAGAACCAGGACGCCATTGATGTCGACTTCGAGGATTACCATTGAGGAATCGTCACATATGACCGCCACCCTGCGCCATCCAGATCTTGCCCCGGCACATCCCGGTGCCGTGATCGCTGAGGTTCTCGAGTCATCGGAGATGACCAAGGCAGAATTGGCGCGCCAACTGGGTGTGACGCGGGCCGCATTGTACAATGTTCTGCAGGAACGCTCAGCCGTGAGTGCGAATCTGGCCGTGCGATTCGAGGCGGCGACAGGAACTTCGGCAGACCTTCTTGTCCGCATGCAGGCAAGCCACGACCTTTGGCGGGCCCGAAACGCCTTCAAAGCGAGCGCGTGAGGGGCGGGCAAGGGGCGTTGGCCGGTTAGGGGGCCAGGCCAAACCTGTGAAGGGCAGGCAACTGACTTCGAGGACACTTCTATGAGCGGTAGACCGGTAGCACGGACGTTCGATCAGCGGCTCGCAGTCATTAGCAAGTGGGGCGAAATCTTGCTTCGAAACGTTGTTCCGATTTGTGAGAAAGACAATCGGGGACACACCCAAGGTCATGGGACAGGTCTTCTCGTCCAGCGCGGCGAGGCGAATTTTCTGGTCACGGCGGCCCACGTTCTTGATCCACTACGAGATCAACGCCGCCTGTTCTTCCCTTGTGCTCAGTCCGGAGAACGAAAAATTGTAGGTAGAATTCTGTCCACCGAGACGCCAGTAGGAAAGTCGCGAAAAGAAGATCTCGTCGACATCGCCGTCGTGAAATTGGATGGCGAAAGCCAGCCACCGTATCCCGAAATCCAGAAGGAAAGTCTCGAATTTTCGTGCCTCAGACCGTCTGTGCTTCCCAGGTCCGGAAAGAGCTTGTTCGTGACCGGTTTCCCAGCGACGCGAACTAAGACACACATTCTAAATAAGAATGTCGAATTGCGACCATACGCTAATATGTGCTCTTCGATTGCCGACGACAAATACCCCGACTATGGACTCAAACCTGAAGCCCACATTGCGCTTTCGTTCGACGTTAAGAAGGTCTACGGGAAAGGAGCACGTCCAATTCAGGCCCCAGATCCTGCAGGTATGAGCGGTGCACCAATTTGGCTTCTCTTTGACCACACTGCTGAAAATCACCCAACAAAAAACGAAGTGATTGGCGTCGTCATCGAACACCGTCGCGCTCAGAAGCTCTTGGTCGGTACGGACATCAGCGTGGCGATCGAATTGATTGCCAAGTTATCTTGAGGTGCGCCTTGGTTTGCTGGCCGATGACCACTCCGGATCAAACTCCGGCAATCCCAACCAACGTCCGCCCCCACTCCGTTTCGCCCACCCTTGCCACGACCGCATGCGGTGCTTAGAGCTTCGCCGCATGAAGAGTTCCGCCAAATCCGCCCGCACCATTGCCGATCTCGTGGCGGCGGGCCTCGTCGACGAGGACCGGGCGCCTGCGCTCGAGGGTGTGGCGGATCGCTATGCTGTGGCGATTACGCCCGACATGGCGGCGCTGATCGACCGGGCAGATCCCGCCGATCCGATCGCGCGCCAGTTCGTGCCGGATGTGCGGGAGCTGGACACGACCCCCGACGAGCGCACCGACCCGATCGGCGATGGCGCGCACGAGAAGGTGCGGGGGCTCATTCACCGTTATCCCGATCGCGTGTTGCTGAAGCTGACGCACGCGTGCCCGGTCTATTGCCGGTTCTGTTTTCGGCGCGAGGTCGTGGGGCCGGGAGGTGAGGCGCCAATGGCTGGGGCTGCGCTCGATGCAGCACTCGCCTACATCCAGGCTGATCCTGGCATTTGGGAAGTGATCCTGACCGGTGGCGATCCGCTGATGCTGTCGCCACGCCGCATCGCGGAGGTGACGCTGCGCCTGTCGGCGATACGCCATGTGCAGGTGATCCGCTGGCACAGCCGCGTGCCCGTTGTCGATCCCGCGCGCGTGACGGACGAGCTGGTGGTGGCGCTGGGTTCGGCGGCTAAGACCGTTTACATCGGCATTCACGCCAACCACCCGCGCGAGCTGACTGAGGCCGCACGCGATGCCATCGGGCGTCTGCGTGGGGCAGGATTGGGCCTCGTCAGCCAGACCGTGCTGCTGGCCGGCGTCAATGACGATGCGGCGACGCTGGCCGCGTTGTTCCGCGCGTTCGTGACGCTGGGCGTGCGGCCCTATTATCTGCACCACCCCGATCTTGCTCCAGGAACGGCCCACTTCCGCCTGACGATCGCCGAAGGGCGCGACCTGATGCGCCAATTACGCGGCCGCATCTCGGGCCTCGCGCTACCGACTTATGTTCTGGATATTCCAGGTGGGTTCGGGAAGGTGCCAGTGGGGCCGGATTATTTGGGTGAGGGTGAGGGGACGGTGCGGGATGTTGGTGGGGTGGTGCGGGAGTATGTGGGATCGAGATAGCGGCAAGCCACCTCCGGTTTATGACTTGCGCTGGCAGGCGCGGAAGGCGTCTGCGTCATCGTAAAATGAGGCGGCAAGTGATGTTGCGCCGACCGTGCAGAATGCGCAGCAAGATGATGGTGCCGGAAGCAATGGAGTAGTCGTAGATTAAAAGGTAGGGGTAAACGATCGCGATGCGCGTCTGCGCACCCAGTGCTGGGCGTGGCGCTCCGGAACCCGGGAAGTCGATCAGTCGCTCGAGTGACTCGGCAAATCGCCCGGCATACGCGGCAGCGGTTTGCAAGCCAGCCTCTCGCTCGAGGTAGTCCAGTATGACATCTCGATCGGCTTCGGCATCTCGTGCGATGATTAGCCGGGTCATCCTGACTTGAGGCGCGTAGCTCGCTCACGCAATGATGCGATGAATTTATCGCCGTCAGATACGCTGCCAGCAGCAAGCGACGCGCGCGCAGCGTCGACGTAAGGGGTCGCCCAGGCGAAATCATCGTCAGCGATGGACTTCAAATCCGCGATGGCTGCTCGCACCGCCTCTTCCACGGAGGGAATTGCCCCCGCCGCAACCTGAGCTTCGAGCCATGCCTGCTGGTCGGTGGTGAGTTTCACTGGCATGGTCTAAAACTAGCACGACTTGAATTCACCCGCCACCGCTCAGCTGCGTCCTTCTCGAGTGGCGTAGGAGGCTGCTCGAGGTCAGTCCATGCGATGCTCACGCCACGCCCGCGCGCAACAAATCGTGCACGTGCACGATACCGACGGGCCGCCCGTCCTCCACCACGAACAGCGCTGTAATCCGAGCGGTGTTGATGACGTCCAGCGCGGCAGAGGCCAGGATGCCGGGGCCGATGGTTTTGGGGCGCTTGGTCATGATGGCACCGGTCGTGGTCTCGGGCAGTTTGGGGCCCATGTGGCGGCGCAAGTCGCCGTCGGTGATAATGCCGGCAAGGCGGCCGTCCGCATCGACGACGCCAAGGCAGCCGAAGGCTTTCTGCGTCATGACGAGCAGCGCTTCGGCCATCGTCTCG
>JANOKV010000052.1:0-11959 GCA_031419415.1 Hyphomicrobiales bacterium
TGCTGATGGACGAGCGCTTCGTCGCCGTGAACATCAAAGGCAAGGGTCTCGTGGTGTTTTCCGCCTGCTCGCACGCAGGGATCATCAACGTCGTCACGCACGCGCGCCAATCGTTTCCGGGCACGCGCGTGCATGGCGTCATGGGCGGGCTGCATCTGTCGGGGACGAACGAAAAGATCATCCCCGAAACGGTGGCGGCGCTCGTCGGTTTCGATATCGGCGTCATCGCGGCGGGCCACTGCACCGGCTGGCGCGCCATGACGGCGCTCGCCAACGCCTTCGGCGATGAACGCCTCGTGCCGCTGTCGGTCGGCAAGCGGTTCGCGTTCTGAGGCGCGCCCGATGATCGATCGCCTCTTCGTCTACGGCACCCTGATGCGCGCCGCCGCCACGGTCGCGATGGGGCGAGCTATGCGCGCGCGACTGGATGCAGAAGGCGATTGGTTCGGGGCGGCGACACTTGGCGGGCGGCTTTATGATCTGGGCTCATACCCTGGCCTAATCCGCTCGACGCGAAGCGACGAACGCGTGCACGGCGAGGTTTATCGCCTGCGCGATCCGCGCGCGTCCCTCGTGTGGCTCGACGCCTATGAAGGATTGCCGGCCAGCCAATCGCGCGGCAGCGAATATGAGCGTGTAGTGGATCGCGCAACCCTCGCCGACGGAGCCCGTCTCGACGCGTGGGTCTACAGTCTCATCGCGGAGCCCGCCATCACGCGCCTCATTGCTGGTGGGCGTTGGCGCTAGACCGCTTTCTGCTCTATGTGAATCGTAAACGCGCGGGCGGGCGCCGTAGGTTGGGCCAAGGCCTCTTGGCCGCGACCCGACATTTCCCGGCACACCGTGAATGTTGGGTCGCGCTGCGCTTGACCGACAATGACTGAACGCGACCGCGACCCCTCACCGGACGCCGAGCTTTTTTTGCAGGCTCGAGGATGAGGTCGTGTACTGGAAGGTGAGCTTCTTGTCGGGATGAACGATGCGATGCGCGGCGTGCGCCATGAGAGCCGCTTCGTGGAAACCCGACAAGATGAGCTTCAATTTACCAGGATAAGTATTGATATCGCCGATGGCGAAAATGCCTGGCTCACTCGTCTCGAAGCGCTCGGTATCGACGGGGATGAGATTTTCCTCGAGGTTGAGCCCCCAGTCGGCGACCGGCCCGAGCTTCATCGTCAACCCGAAGAACGGCAGTAGGCGATTGCAGGCGACGCTCAGATCGCCCTCGTCCTTCGTCTTGACGTCGACCGCTTCCAACGCACCGTCCGCGCCGACCATCCCCGTCATCTGGCCAATCAACAGGCGAACCCGGCCATCGGCGACCAGTTCGCGCATCTGCTGCACCGAATGAGGCGCGCCACGAAACTCGTCGCGTCGGTGCATGAGGGTGAGCGAATGGGCAATCGGGGCGAGACTGAGCGTCCAGTCCAAGGCGCTGTCGCCACCACCGACGATCAGGACGTCACGATTGCGAAAGTCGTCCATGCGACGCACGGAATAAAATACGCTGCGGCCCTCGTAGGCCTCGATGCCGGGCAGCGGCGGACGCTTGGGCGTGAACGATCCACCCCCCGCCGCGATCACGACGATTTTGGTGAGAAACACCCGGCCCATGTCCGTCTCGAGGCGGAAGCGACCGTCGGGCTGGCGCGCCAGGGCATCGATGCGCTCGCCCAAATGGACGGTCGCGCCGAAGGGGGCGATCTGGGCCATCAGAGCATCGGTCAACCCCTGACCGGTGACGATGGGCAGCGCGGGAATGTCGTATATGGGCTTTTCAGGGTAGAGCTCGGCGCACTGGCCACCCACCTTGTCGAGAATGTCGATGACATGCGCTTTGATGTCGACGAGGCCCAGCTCGAACACGGCGAACAAGCCAACCGGCCCGGCCCCGATGATGACGCAATCGGTTTCGATGGGCGCCGCTGCGCCGGCGATCTCGGTCATCTCCAGGTCCTCGGAAAAAGGCGTGTCTCGAGCGCGGTCGGGCCTGCCCAGGGGCAGCTTGCCTCGCGCCTTCATAACGGCTGAGGCGGCCTGCGCAAGGGGTGGGTGGCGCGAACGCGCTGCGTGCATCGCTGCCATGCGGTGGGGCGACGGCCGTTCCGGGTCACGCCGGGAGCGCCAGTAGGTTCTCGACCAGCGGCCGCACATCGTCGGGCAGCGCCACCGAGGTTCGCTTCTGCAGGTCGAACACGACCATGACGACGCTCCCGGTACCGGCGCAGCGGCCGTTCTGAAAGCAGCCGTGCGACAGCGCGAACGACTTGGTGCCGATGCGAGTCGCCACCGTCCCGACCTCGACCTCGCCCGGATAGGTGAGTTCCTCGAGATACGCGAGCGTGGTGGAGGCGATCACCATGTCGAAGGGCCGACCACCGGCTTTCAAGTGGGGCGTGATCAGTTCACAGCGCGCCTGCTCGAGAAAAATCGCCATGGCCGCATTGTTGACGTGGCCGAGCGGGTCGAGATCGTTGTAGCGCACGGAAATACGCGTCCAGGCGCGAAACGTGGCGCGCGCTGTGAGATCGAGCCCGGTTGTCGCATCGTTCGATCGGCTCAGTGTCATGGAGTGCCCTGGGTGATGCGAATTAAAGGACGTCATTGCATTTTTCCGACGGTCGGATCTTGCAGATCGGACAGATCCAATACAAGGATTCATTCTCCCTCTTCGGGCAGACCACCATGGAGGCCACTTTGAAAACCTTGCTCGTTGCAGCAGCCGCCGCCGTCGCAGGTGCGATCGGCCTCGGGCTGGCCGCGTCGCCAGCCCTTGCGGACGGCTCGGTTCGTCGCGTCGATCGCGGTATCGACCGCAGCCGCCCTGCGGTGCTTATCGCGCACCGGCATCGACACCGCACTCACCACCACACTCACACCCGCTATTATGGAATCCGCTACAGTTATCCGCGCACCTCTGTTCGGTATGCGTGGCCGCATCGCGGCTATTACGATTACGGCCGCGTGCGCGATTACGAGCGTTATTGGTAGGCGCCAGACGCCCTGTGCTCAGGGCGCTCACGGCCACGCTGCACCATCGCGGATCGCCGCGCCCCCGTCTCTGTTTCCCGGCCGAGCGTATGCGAGAGCCGGGACCGCCAGGGCGCTCCTCCTTCACACTGGCCGATCGCCTTTGACGGTGGCGCGCGCGCCTGATCGGGTATGTGGCCAGTAATCCCACATGGCGCGATGCTGCACGCAACGATTGTCCCAGAATGCAATCGAGTCCGGCTGCCAGCGGAACCGGCACTGGAACAGCGGATTGCCGGAGTGATCATAGAGGTAGGCGAGGATCGCCTCGCTCTCGTCGCGCGGAACGCCGACGATACGTGTCGTGAACCCACTGTTGACGAACAACAGCTTGCGCCCTGTCACGGGATGCGTGCGCACGACGGGATGCTCCGCGCGCGGGTAGACCTGCTTATCGGCCATTCCGAAGTTGGCGTAGGTGCCGCGATAGACGTGCTCGCCGTCGTGGATGGCGGTGAGGCCGTCGAGATATGCCTTCATGCGGTCCGACAGCGCTTCGTAGGCCGCATACATATTGGCAAACAGCGTATCGCCGCCCTTGGGCGGGCACTGGCGAATGTGCAGGATCGAACCCATGGGCGGCTCGACATCGCACGACACGTCCGAGTGCCAGTTCTCGCCGTTGGCGCGCGGGCTGTCCTTGTCGGCGTAGATGCGCAGCAACTCGGGGTGTCCCTCGACGTGCGGTGCGGCGGGATGGATATGCAGGTCACCGAAAATGCGGGCAAAGCCTAAGTGCTGTTCGCCCGAGATCGGCTGGTCGCGGAAGAAGATGACGAGGTTTTCGGCCAACGCGCGATGCAGTTCGTCCTGCTGCCGGTTGGACAGCGGCGCGGCTAGATCAATACCACCGATCTCCGCGCCGATGATCGGCGTCAGCTTGTCGACGGTGATCGTCTCGTAGGGGGCGTCGTCACTGACCGTGTGCTTGTAACGTGGACCGCGCCGTGCGCTCTGCTGCTCCATGGGTGGCGTCCTTTCCCGGGTTTGGCCAGAGGCATTGCAGCCCGCCATTGCCAATCGATGGCGCCATAGTGGCCCGCCCATGACGCCAGTGCAATCGTTGGAAGCGATCGCCTGCGCACACTCGCGTCTTGCATCATTTCCCTCGCCCCGGCACTCTGCCTGGGAACCGCCACCCTTCCCGAAAGGAGCACCTTTGACCCTCTCGTTGCTCTTGCGTGAGCGTGCAGCCGCCGGCCGGCCGATCCGGATTGGGCAGATCGGAGCCGGGAAGTTCGGCACGATGTTTTTGGCTCAGTGCCGGTTGACGCCGGGCATGCACCTCGTGGGCTTGGCCGACCTTCTGCCAGCACGCGCCCACGACCGCCTCACGAGCGTGGAATGGCCCGCCGCGCAGATCGATGCGCGATCCCTCGCCGACGCGCTGAAGACGGGCCGCACGCATATTACGGACGACGCCCTGTCGCTGATCGCGTGCCCCGAGATCGACGTCATCGTCGAAATTACCGGCGACCCCGCCGTCGGCATTCGCCATGCCTTGGCCGCGATCGATGCCGGTAAGCACGTCGTGATGGTCAATGTCGAAGCCGATGCGCTCGCGGGTCCCCTGATCGCCCAGCGCGCGCGAGAGAAGGGCGTCGTCTACTCGATGGCCTGGGGCGATCAGCCCGCGCTCATCGCCGAGCACGTCGATTGGGCGCGCACGTGCGGGTTCACTGTGGTGTGCGCCGGAAAAGGCACGCGCTACATGCCGGCCTATCACCAATCGACGCCCGATACGCTGTGGGACATTCTCGACAAGTACCTGTCGATCACCGACCGGTCGCAGATCAATCCGAAGATGTTCAACTCCTTCATCGACGGCACCAAGTCGGGCATCGAGATGACGGCCGTCTGCAACGCGACGGGCCTGCATGCCCAGAGCGACGGACTGTCCTTCCCGCCCGCGACGCGCTTCGAACACGCCGAGATCTGCAAACCCAGGTCCCATGGTGGGGTGATCGAGAAGAAAGGTGTGACCGAGGTGACCTCTTCGGTCTACCGCGACGGGCGCGACGTTCCCCATCACCTGGCGATGGGCACCTACGTCGTGATCGAAAGCGACAGCGCCTACGCACGCGGCTGTTTTCGCGAATACAACATGCTCCAGGACACGAGCGGCCAGTACGCCGCGCTCTATCGTCCAACGCACATGATCGGGCTGGAGCTCGGCGTGTCGGTCGCCTCGGCCGTGCTGCGCCGGGAGCCCACGGGCTCGGCGTTGTGCTTCAATTCCGACGTGGTAGCGACAGCCAAGCGCGCCCTGAAAAAAGGTGAAATTTTGGACGGCGAGGGCGGCTTCTGTGTGTGGGGCAAGCAGACGCCCGCCGAGGCGTCGCTGCGCGAGGGCTATCTCCCCTTGGGTCTGTCGCACAACGTCGCGCTGAAAACGGACATTGCCGAAGGACAGCGCCTGCGGTGGTCCGACGTCGCGATCGATACGACGGATTTCGCCTACAAATTTCGACGCGAGATGGAAGCAGTCTTCAGCCGCCCGAACAAATCCTGAGAGAAAATAAACCATGGCCAAGCCAGCCAAGCAGATGAAACGCGCCGCTATCGTGACCGGGGGCGGATCGGGGATCGGCCGGGCCACCGCCGAACTGCTCATCGAGGATGGATGGACGGTGGCGCTCTTCGACAGCAACGAGACAGCGCTGCGCGAAGCCCAGGCGCGGTGGGGTGAAAAGAAAGGCGTGCACGTCTTCACGGTCGACGTCACCGACGAAGACGCCGTCGAGCGGTCGATCGCTCAGGCGGCGCGATTCTGCGATGGCCTGCACGGGGTGGTCAATTGCGCCGGCATGGCGCTGAACAAGGGGTTCTTCGAGACCACGGTCGCCGAATTTCGCAAGGTGCTCGACGTGAACGTCGTCGGCAGTTTCCTGGTCGGACGGGCGGCCGCGCGCATCATGCGCGATCGCGGCACGGGGGGCTCGATCGTCAATATCGCGTCGATCTCAGGCCTGCGCGGGTCCCTGAAACGCTCGGCCTATGGGGCGTCGAAAGGGGGCGTCATCACGCTGACCAAGGTCATGGCGACGGAATTGGCGCCGCTGGGTATTCGCGTGAACGCGGTGGCGCCGGGTCCTGTCGAAACGGACATGGTGCGAGCGCATCACACGTCCGAAGATCGCCAGCTCTATGCGCGCACCATTCCGATGAAACGCTATGCCGAACCAGCGGAAATCGGCCGCGCCGCGCGGTTCCTGCTCGATCCCGTGCAGTCGAGCTACATCACCGGCGAAATCCTGGCCGTGGACGGCGGCTATCGGGGTGCAGGATTGATTCCGGGGCGGGACTAGGGCCTCAGGTGTGGTTCACTTGCGCACTTCGGTCTGCCATGTCCCGGATTTGACTTCGGTTTGCCAAATACCAGTGATGCCGAAGCCACTGTCCCGATCCGGCGAATGGCGTCGCATGGTTTCAGCCTGCGGCGTGCTAGGGACGCGCGCTTGCGCCCTGGCATAGGCTGCAGCGGCCGGCGGCGTCGGCAATCCGAGTGCGGGAAGCAGGTTGCCCATCGAGGCCACGATCCGATAGTTGGCAAAAACCTCGCCGAAGCGCGCGATTTCCAACAGCATCAGTGTGTTGACGTAGGTATTCTGGGCGGTGAGCACGTCGAGCAGCGTCCGCCGGCTGGCGGTGAACTGCTCCTGGTAAGAGCCCACGACACCCTGGCCGTAACCCACTTCGGCTTGCAGCACCGGGATCAGATCCATCTGATGCTGGCGCTTGTGCCACGCCGTCCTGAGCGCTTCTTCGACTTCACGCTGGATTTGATGCAGCTTGAGGCGCGCCTCACTGAGGCGGCGAACTTCTTCCTGCTCGCGCGCCTTGTCGATGCCGCCGTTGAAGATGTTCCATCGCGTCACGATCTTGGCTTGTAGATCGGACGTGCGGTTTTCCACGCCATCGATGTCTTCGCCGGTGCGCGCGGTCGCTTCGAGCGCCACTTCGGGCATATACTTGGAGCGCGCGGCCTTCACCATGGCGTAAGCCGTATCGATATCGGCGTTGGCGAACTTGATCTGCGGATGATTAGTGCGCGCCGCTCCCAATGCTGCATCCAAATTCTTGGGGATTGCGCCGCCCAGATGCTTGAACGCGCCGATGTTGGTCGGCGGCATGGCGACCCACTTGAAGAAGCGCTCGCGCGCCTGCATTAGCTCATCGCGCGCCTGAATGAGACGGGCTTCGGACGCCTTCAACCGTTCTTCGGCCTGTTGTGCGTCGGCCGTCGTCAGGCTGCCGCCGCGCACGCCACCGCGAATGCGTCCAGCAATGCCTTGATGGAACTTCAAATTCTGCTCGGCGATCTTCACGATCTTGCCTTGCAGAATGATCTCGAAATACTCCTTGGCGATGGCCAGGGCGATGTACTCCGAGCGCTCGAGCACGCGGAAGGAAGCGCCGTCGACGCGCGACGCTTGCCGCTCGATTTCCGCCTCTCGGCCGAAGCCGTCGAACAGTTTCCAGGTGACCGTACCGCCGACTTCACGGGCGTCGAGCGTATGCTGGTCGAGATTCGAAAGCCGGCGCGCCGGGCTGTCCAGCCGGCGCTGACCGACCGAACCGAACGCATCGACACGCGGCAGGTAGAGGCCCCGCGCCTGTCTCAGCTCGAATTCGATGGCTTCGCGGTTTTCGATCGACTGGCCGATCTCAGGGCTGGAATCCAGCGCGATCGAGATGGCCTGATCCAAAGTCAAAGCATGCGCAGAATGACCGAACGCAAATCCGAAAAATACCGCGCAAGTGATCAAGAGGCGATTGTGCATGGAAGCCCGCTTGGCCCGAGGGAAATGTTCTAGTCGAACGAGTCCTATTGGGTTGCATTAACCAAAACAAGCGCCGGTCCACAACCTTGCGCTCCATGCGAGACGAACATTGCCCCTCTGTGTTCGGGCGGCCACGCTTTGGCCCCAGAGACCCGTACTTATTAACCGATCATCCACACCTCGGACGGAATCCCTGCCCGGTCCAGCCTCTCGTCGAGGGTTGAAACCGGGCTGGCGACCCGAATCACCGAAGGTCAGGCCTGCCCCATTGTGGCGAGCCGGAAGCGCACGCGCGAGGCGGCCGGGTCCATGAGGCGCTTCACTTTGGGGCCGTCCGTCGGTTTGACGCGCAGGAGGACGAAGCAACAGCCATTCGATTCGCGCAGCATGCGCGCGCCCTTGGCGATGTCGGCTTCATTCTCGATCGAACAGGTCGACTTGATACCGGCGCCGATCGCCATCTGCTCGAGGTCGACGCCGAGGCAGGTATGGCTCTTCTGGTAGCCGGTCTCACCGTAATGGCCATTGTCGACGCAAAGGATTTTCAGGTTCGGCGGATTTAGAACAGAGACAGTCGCTAACGCCCCGACATTCATCAACAATTCTCCGTCACCGGTGGCGACGAGCACCATTTTATCGGGCCGCGCCAACGCGAGGCCGAGCCCGATCGATACGGCTGCCCCCATGGCGCCCGCGAGCCCATAGTAGTTGCCGCCATCGTTCGTCAGGGATGCGAGGTCTTTTGCCGTCCCGGCCAGGCCGCCGATGAACAGGAAATCGCTCTGCGCGCCGATGATGGCGGGAACGGCTGTGATGCGGTCCAGTGTGTAGCGCGGACCGGCGGTGCGCTCGGGTGTCTTGCTCATCGTTCGTCTCCTCGAAACGTCAATTTTTAGAACGACTTCGCGCCGATCAAGCGTTGCGACAGCAGGATGGCCACGGCCTGGCCCGACTTCCACGCCATGCTCGCCGCAGCATCCACCGTCGGCACGACGTCTGCCGGTGAGGTTACTTCGAGAACGATGAAGTTCAGCGATTCGAGCACGGGCTTCGTGGCTTGGCCCATACCCATCTGCCAGGGGTTGCCCTCGCCGAAGTCGCCGCGCATGGACAGCACCGTCAGGAACGGAAACCGGCCGCCCGAGACCATCGACATGAAGTTGATGCAGTTGCCGAGCCCGCTCGACTGCATGAGCAGCACCGCGCGCTTGCCCCCCAGATGCGCCCCGCAGGCAAGCGCCACGCCTTCCTCTTCTGTCGTCAAGGCGACGGAGTGGACCTCCTTGTCGGCGAGCGATCTGTCGATGCACACGCGATGGCCAGCGTCGGGCACGTAACTGAATTGGGTCACGTCGTGGCGGCGCAGGGCCTCGTAGAGCTGGTTCTGCCAGCCTGTCGAGATTTCCCTCGCATGCTCGTCTTCAGTCATTACAGCGGCCATGTCGGCTCCCAATCAGTCGACGCGTGTCGGCAATGTCGATCGGCGCGGATCGTAGAGACCCATGCCAAGTGCTGCAAGCGGGCTCGAGACATGCCAATATCCACACTCGCCCCAGACCACATTCGACGAGAGACCACGCCCCATGACCGACCTGACGATCACCGCGCTGCGCACCACGCTCATACGTGTCCCATGGAATGGCGAGCCCCCGGCCGCCGGCATCTTGCCACCGACGGCGCGCGAGCTGCTCGTGCTCGAGATCGAGACCAAGGGTGGCTTGACGGGCATGGGCTATCTGCAGCCGCTCGCAGGCGGTCTGCTGACGCTCGACATGTGTCTGAAAGAAATCGTCGCGCCCAAGATCATCGGACGCGACGCCACGGAAATCGAAGGCATTTGGCAGACGCTGTGGAAAAGCAATTACTGGCTGGGCCGCATGGGCATTGCCGTATTCGCCATGTCGGCGGTGGATATCGCGCTGTGGGATCTGGTCGGCAAGAAAGCAGGGCTGCCGCTCTATCGCCTCTGGGGAAAAAGTCGCGGAGACGTCGAAGCCTATGGCTCGGGCTGCTGGCGGGGTTTGGGGCGGGACGGCATGATCGCACGCGCCAAACGGTTCACCGAACAAGGCCTCAAGGCCATCAAAATGCAAACCGCGCATATTCGACCCTGGCGCGAAGACGTGAAGAACGTGCACGCCATGCGCGATGCGCTCGGCCCCGACATCGAGATCATGATCGATGTCAACATGGGGTGGACTGCCGATGTCGCCATCCAGGCGGGCCACCATATCGACGAGGCCGATCCCTATTGGCTCGAGGAGCCGGTCGTGTGCGAGGACTTCGATGGCTACAAACGCATCGCCGCGCAGCTCAAAACGCGCATCGTCGGCGGCGAAACGCATTACACGCGCTTCGACATGCGCCCCTTCTTCATCGACCCGAAAGTGCCGATCCTGCAACCCGACCCGATGCGGGGCGGCCTGACGGAACTGCGCAAGATCGCCGCCACCGCCGAGACCTGGGGGATCACGATCGCACCCCATTGCTTCCACGAGCTGATGGTGCATGTGCTGTGCTCCATCCCCAACGCCAACTATCTCGAGTACATGGATTGGAACGACGATTTGTGGGTGACGCCGTCGGTGCCCGTCAACGGCATGATCCGACCACTCGAGACGCCGGGCCATGGGCTGGCCTTCAAACCCGACATGCTGAAAAGCCACCGCGTCGGCGGCTTCGAAATGACCGGGCGTGGGTAGGGCAACGCGACCGTCTCAGCGCGACGCCCGCCACAGCGGCGTGTGGCGATAGAGGTCGGCGAGGCAGCCGATGTCGCCGATATCGGGGATGGCGGTATCCCCGCATCGAGATGACGAGCGACAATCCCATAACCGATGACGACGCGCTCACATTTGATCGAATTTTTAATGTTCCAATTAGTTGACCGGCACACAAGAACAACCGAGCGACTGTCTGGGTCCGCCGCCTGAAGATCCCACGCTCATGCACTGCTGGCGATATCCGATATCGCAGCCCCCGTTTGCTGCTCTCCAAGCTTCGGCGCGGCGAAAGTGAGCATCTCGTTCTGCCTGAGCCGCAGCCCGACTACGCCGTTCCGCCGCTGCCGCATCTTCTTTGGCTTGAAGAGCGGCGAGACGCCTGGCGTCTTCGCGAGCTTCAGCGTCTGCTTTTGCCTTGATCAGGTCCGCTTCAGCAGCTCGCCGATCCAATTCGACCTTGCGCTGATGCATGAGTTTTTCGCGCTCGACTTTCGCTACCTCCGCCTGAGCTTGTGCCTCGGCTCGGATACGAGCGGTCTCGATTTCCGCTTCTCGGGCAATGCGCCTCAACCGGGACGCTTCATCCATTCCCAAAATTCTCATCGAAGATTCAAAACCGTCTTCAATAGCCGACAGAACCTGCGGAACTTGGACAACGACGGAAAAGCCGCTGCCAACCGCAAGTATCATCCCGACCACTCGCACAATACGTCTCAAACCAGGGTCATCGATTTTTATAGCGACGAGGCTAAAAGCTGCCCCCGCTGTAATGATGACAGGTGCAAGCTGTGCCGCTTTCATCCATGCTGACATGCTGACATCCCAACTTAAGCGAGAAATGTTCAGTAATGTGCAGGGCAATTAGTGCCACGACCTCGCAAGGACGCAATGGTTGCGTCATCAGAACACTGATCTCTTGAAATCGTGTGGCCTAAAGGCAACGCCCGAGAGACGGCTCGATTACCAGCCGCCCCAAACACGAATGGCTCTTGTCACAACGACCTTGCGATCGTCTCGACCTGGAAGCACTCGATTTCGTCGCCTTCGCGGATGTCCTGGTAGTTGGCGAAGGCCATACCGCATTCCTGGCCGACCGGAACCTCGCGCACATCGTCCTTGAAGCGCTTGAGGATGGCGAGCGTGCCTTCGTGGATCACGGTCTTGTCGCGGAGCAGGCGAACCTTGGCGCCGCGCTCGACCTTGCCCTCGGTGACTTGGCAACCCGCGACCTTGCCCTGCTTGGTGATGTTGAACACCTGCTTGATGGTCGCGTAGCCCAGAAACACCTCTTTCTTCGTCGGCGCCAGCAGGCCCGACATGGCCGCCTTCACCTCGTCGACGAGATCATAGATGATCGAGTAGTAGCGAATTTCGATGCCCTGGCTGTCGGCCAACTGCTTGGCCTGCACGTTGGCGCGCACA
>JANOKV010000053.1:0-4172 GCA_031419415.1 Hyphomicrobiales bacterium
GAGCGTGACGCCGTCCGATCGCCCGCATCTGGGCATCGCCCACGTTCCCGAAGGGCGGCAGGTGTTTCCCAACCTGACGGTGCTCGAGAACCTCGAAATGGGGGCGTGGACGGCGGCTGGCCGGCGCGATTGGACGGCCAATCTCGATTACATCCTCACGCTCTTTCCCGTGTTGAGCCAGCGCAGTCGCCAGCTTGCGGGTACACTGTCTGGCGGCGAGCAACAGATGGTCGCCATCGGGCGCGGCCTCGCGTCGTCGCCGCGCCTGCTGATGCTGGACGAGCCGTCGATGGGTCTGGCGCCCACCATCGTCGACACCATTTTTGAGCGGATCGTGGAAATCCGGAGGGACAAGAAGCTCACCGTTTTGCTCGTCGAGCAGCGGGCCGTGGAAGCGCTGCAATCGTGCGATCGAGGTTACGTACTGGAGACCGGACGCGTGGTCCTCGAAGGAGCCCACGATGCGCTGTTGTCCAACGATCGTGTGCGCAAGGCGTATCTAGGGGTCTGATGGGCGAACTGCAGCAGCGCAGCCTAACGTTGGGTGAGAGCGGCCCCTTAGGTCGAAACAGAGACATAGGCGTTTATTCGCGCGTAATTCAACAGTGCCGGACGTGCCTGTTTCGTTGGGTAACGTTCGAGCGAGCGCAGTGCGAGAGATGAAGCCGATCGGGCGCGCCAACCCAGGCCTACGCCTGCGCTCCCCGAGCAGGTGGAGGGCCTCCCCAGACCCTGGCGTCACGCCAACTTCGGCCAAATCCTCTTGAATACCGCCGGTGAACCCTGGTCGAGTTGCACGTGCGGGCGCATGCGCTGGTTCCAGGGATTCCCTGATCGCGCGCTTTCCCATTCGGGCGTATCGGGCACACCCGGATTCTCGAACTCGTAGACGGTGAGATATTTCGGCTCCGCCTCGATCGCCGTATAGCGGCGCGCGCGCAGGACGCCCGGCACCTTCAGATATCCCGGAATATAGCAGGTGTTGTACCAGGCGTTGAATTCATCCTCGAAGGGTTGCGCGATCGTGATGCGGCCCATCTGGAGATAGGGCGCCGGGCCCATCGTGTTCTCGATCGGCTGCGTGCGCGCAGGATAGATCTGGCGATAGGAGTTGAGCAAAAAATTCCGCCCGACGTGTCCGCCCGACACCCGCTGGCGCGCCGCCGATGGCTGATAGCGCACGGTGTCGAGGAACGCTGCGCTGCGCATCACGTTGTGATCGTCGAGTTCGTACATGGCGAGATACTTCGGCCCGCCACGCAGGCACTCGTAGCGCGCGCCCGACAGGAACCCCGGAATAGCGAGCAGCCGGTGCATGTGCTCCTCGTCGTACCAGCGGTTGAACTCCGCCTCGTGCTCGGCGTCGACATCCGTCCACGCCATGAGCAGACCCGTTCCGCGCGTCTTGGGCATGTGAGGTTTCTCCAGTTCGGTGGGCATCCCGCCCCGAGCCTGACACCGTTTAGCGCACGAGGCCATGGGCGAGTTGGGTGGTAACGACTGATGGGTGTTGTCACACTTCGTACTTGTCGAACCAAAGACACTCGATCTCTGGCCGCAGCGCCTTTAATTCCTCGAATTTTTTCTTCGGGGCAAAACGCGCGACTTGGAGGTAAGTGAGGTTGGGACAGGTGGCCAGACAGGTCAGATTCTTGTCTGCCAAACGTACTGAAGTCATGAACAAGGACTCGAAGCGGAACCCCGAAAGTGGTGCAAGGGTTGCAACTTTCTGCTGGGTCGTAATGCTGCCCTCGATGCCGAGCGCTGTAAGCTGGTTTCCCAAAGGAGCGAGCCAGGCGAGCTCGTTCATCGTCTTGGCATTCTCGATGAACAGGTGAGTGAGTCCGGAAAGCCTCGTCAACGGTGCAAAATCGATGATGTTGCGCGGACTATCGAGCTTGAGATAGGTCAGCCTTTTCAGCCGCGCCAGCGGCGACAGATCCCGCGCCGTTACCGGCCAGCCGAGCCACAGAAAATTCAGCGCGTCGAGCTGACTGATTTCGTCGAGGTAGTCTTGATCGACTGCCGATGCGAATAGGGACTTGATCGACTTGTGGCGGCCAATGCCGCGATGTGAATCCTTCACTCGGCCAAGACCGACGAAGGTGGCCGACGGCGCAATATCGGCCGCCGTCTGTACATGTGCGGCACGCACCTTTGCCCAATCGGGCAAGCGTCGCAGATTTGCATTGCGGCGGTCGATCAGTTCCATGGCATTCACCCTCGAAGCGAACAGTTGTGCGCACGAGCCGAAGCGCGCCGGCAGCCTGATCGCCTGCGTCGCATTGCTCACCCCTTCGTCAGCACACCCGTCGGGGTCGCAAATCCCTGCATCGAACGGATACGCTTTTCGAGCCACCAGCCGTATTCCTCCGGCCAGTCCTCGAACCGCGTGTTGAGGCCCAAATCGTGCGACCAATGCAGAGCGATGTTGGGGTTGAATTGCGCCTGCCGGCCGACGGCGATCAAATCCGCCTCCCCCTTCTGCAGAACAGCTTCCGCCTGTTCGGCTTCCAGAATCAGCCCCACCGCCATCGTGCGGATGTCGGTTTCCTTCTTCGCGCGGGCGGCGTAGGCCACCTGAAAGCCGGGGGACCGTGTGACCGGCGCGGCCGTCGCCGTGCCCAACAGTCCGCCCGACGAACAATCGAGCACGTCGACGCCGCGCGCTTTCAACTCGGCTGCCAGCACGACCGTGTCATCCATGTTCCAGCCTTCGGCCGTGCCATCGACGCAGGAGACGCGGAAGAACAACGGCGTCGAATCGGGAATCGCGGCGCGCACGGCTTCGGCGACTTCCAGCGGAAAGCGCATGCGGCCCTTGATGTCGCCGCCGTATTCATCGTTGCGCGTATTGGACACTGGAGACAGGAACGATGCGATGAGATAGCCGTGCGCGCCGTGAATCTCGACCACGTCGAACCCGACGCTCACAGCCCGGCGGGCCGCCGCCGCATAAGCGTTCACGATGTCGGCGATCTCGGATGTGGTGAGTTGATGCGGCGTCGGCCATTCCGGACTGATCGGCGTGGTGGAGGGGCCAACCGGCGTCCAGCGCTTGCGGCCCTTGGCGACTTCCTTGTCGCTCAGCGGGCCGTTACCCTCCATGGCCGATTGCATGCCAGCCTTTCGCCCACCGTGGGCGAGCTGGATGGCCATCGCCACACCTTCTTCCTTGGCGAGCCCGAGGAGCGGCTTGTAAGCCTCGGCCTGCGCATCGGTAAATATCGCCAGATCCAGCTCCGTGATCATCCCGCGCGGCTCGACGGCAGCGGCTTCCGTGAACACCAGCCCAAATCCGCCCAGCACGTACTTGCCCAGATGCGTCGTGTGAAACGTCCCGCAGATGCCCTCTTTGGCGCGATAATGCACCATCGGCGCAAGCACTAGGCGGTTCTTCAACGTGACGCCGCGGATCGTGTACGGCTGAAAGAGAAGCGGCTGCGGTTTGCCGCCCGGCGTAGACTGCTGCATGGGTTTCCTCGACTGTCTTCATGTCCGTGATCCGAGCGCATGGGACCGCGCTCTGGTATCGCGCCAGTTAAATGGCTCGCCCGACGGAAGGCAATGGCTGTGCTCGAGGCGTCTGGCCTTTGGCCTGAAACCGTGGTCGTCGTCAGGATCCGACGGGCCGCATCACACGATCAAGTCGAGTTTGCGGGGAACGTAGCGGCAGCCCTCGCTGGCGTCTTCGTCGGGTGCCGCGTTCTGAGACCCGTCTCCGGAATGCGCACCGCGAGGCTGCGCGCGCGGCAGCGGGGGATAGACGAATATGCCGGGAACCTGCATCGACCCATCCGTGGCCGAGCCGCCCGGCGGTGGCACAGTTGCTTCCGGTGTTTGAGACAACCCGCTCGTCCCGAGACACGCCAGTATGAAAAACGCGGAGACGAGATGTCGGATATCGAGTCCCATGGTCCACCCTCCAATGCCGCTAGCGCACGACTGTGCCTGATTGGCACGCTTCGGCCAACCGTGGCTAGCGGAACCTGATCTGAAACGTGTGCATGGCGCAACAGTGAGCCCCGCAGGTCACGGCTCGGGCAATTGGACTCAATCTTGCTCTATTGCTGGAAACACTTCGGTAAGGACTTCGATTATGGCGATGAGCTGGCATCCAGAAGAAGACGTGACCCCGACCCCACGAGAGGTCTCAACGATGGCCTCTGTGC
>JANOKV010000054.1:0-4409 GCA_031419415.1 Hyphomicrobiales bacterium
GGCGACGCCATTCTTACCCCGGCCATTTCCGTGTTGTCGGCCGTCGAAGGGTTGCACCTCGTGCATCCGGCATTCGAGCGATTCGTGGTGCCGTTGACGATGCTGATCCTGATCGGCATTTTTGCGGTGCAGGCGCATGGCACCGCCCGGGTCGCTTCGTTCTTCGGCCCCATCATGGTGGTTTGGTTCGCGGTGCTGGCGCTCGGCGGTCTGGCCCAAATCATCAACGAACCCACCGTGCTGTGGGCGTTCTCCCCCCACTACGGCATCGCACTGCTGATCCAGAACGGATTGTTGGGCTTTACCATCCTCGGCCTCGTCTTCCTGGCCGTAACCGGAGCCGAAGCGCTCTATGCCGACTTGGGCCATTTCGGCCGCAAGCCGATCCAGGTCGCCTGGTTGAGCATCGTCCTGCCGTGCCTGATCATCAATTATCTCGGGCAGGGCGCGCTCATCCTGTCCGACCCTACGGCCATCACGTCGCCGCTCTACAAGCTCTACCCGTCCTGGGCGCTGATCCCGATGGTGTTGCTTGCCACCTGCGCCACGGTCATCGCCAGTCAGGCCGTGATCACGGGTGCCTTTTCAATCACCCGACAGGCGATCCAGCTCGGGCTCATGCCGCGGTTCATGATCAAGCACACGTCGGAGAGCGTCGCGGGGCAAATCTATCTGCCGCGCGTCAACTGGCTGTTGCTGGTCGGCGTGCTGATCGTCGTTTCAATTTTCCGCAGCTCGTCGTCGCTCGCCTCCGCCTACGGCATCTCCGTGACCGCGACGATGATCATTGATTCGGCGATGGCCTTTTTCGTGATCTGGAAACTGTGGCAATGGCCGTTGTGGCGGGTGCTGCTCTTGATCGTTCCGTTGGTCGCGCTCGAGTGGGCGTTTTTCACGGCGAATATGCTCAAGGTGCTCGATGGCGGCTGGTTTCCGTTGGTGATCGGGCTGGGCATCAGCCTCATCATGTTCACCTGGGTGCACGGGTCCAAGGTTCTGGCTCGCATCACCAAGAAGAACGAGGCCGATATTCACTGGCTGATCCGCCATCTGGAAACCAAACCACCCCACAAGGTCGCGGGAACCGCGGTCTTCCTCACCTCTGATCCCGAGTCGGCGCCAACCGCCCTGCTGCACAACCTCAAACACAACCGCGTGCTGCACGAGCGCAACATCGTGCTGACCATCAAGACCGAGGACCGCCCCCGGGTGCCGCGCCACGAACGCGTCCAAATCGAGCGCTTATCGGACGGGTTCATTCGCGTCATCGCCCACTATGGGTTTATGGAAACGCCCAGCGTGCCCAAGATTTTCGAACATTGCAGGCGGCGGGACCTCAAGGTCGATTTCCCGGCGACCTCGTTTTTCCTGTCGCGGCGATCCCTGAAGTCCACGCCCAAAACGTCGATGCCCCGCTGGCAGGAGAAGCTCTTCATCTGGCTGACCCATCAGTCGGAAGATGCGACCGAGTATTTCAAGATCCCGACCGACCGCGTCGTGGAAGTGGGCACCCAGGTTCAGGTCTGACGCGACCACCCGAGGCGCAATGCAATCAGCCCGATGCCTGGGCCTCGCGTATCGTTCGGTCGTACCACCGCGACATCAGCTCGATGGCGAGCCACGCGGCGGTCGCACTGGCGAGCAGCACGTACTCCGATGAATGCCAGCCCCAACGGTCGACCATCATGGCGAAAACGGTGGGCGAAAAGGCGTTGACCAGAAGGATCGGCGTCGCGATCACGCCGAGAACCGCGCCGTAGCCCTTCGCGCCGAAAAGGGCCAACGGCACCGCCCCCCGCACGATCGTGAGCACGCCTTGCGAGGCCCCCATCAGCAGGGTGAACGCCAGTACCGTGACGAAACTGCCGGTGCCGAGCAGCAGCAGCATCAGAGAGAACGGCAGAACGGCAATCGCGATCCGCGCCACCGTAATCGCGCGCAGGTTCTGGCCGAGGACGATCTCGACCACGCGCCCGCTGAACTGCGCGACGCCTTTCAGGGAGGCGATCCAAACGGCCGTCGCCGTCGCCATGCCGGTCGCCTCCAGAACGGGCACGAGCTGCACGGAGATGACGCCGAACACGAACCCGTTGAGCGACATGATGACGGCAAACAAGCCGATGCCGATGGCGCGCCGTCGTCCTTCCAGGACGGGCCCCTCGACCGTGGCGGTTGCGCCGGCAGCCGCTCCCGCAGTCCCCGTTGCCTCTGGCGGCGTCTCTCGCCGCGCCAATCCGAACCAATGCAGCGGCAGGCAGATCACCAGATTGATGAGCGCGAAGATCGCAAGCGTGTCGCGCCAACCGACGGCCTCGTTCAGAAAATGCCCGATCACCCAAAAAATCGACGACGCGAACGCGCCAAACAGCGTCAAATAGGAAATGGCCCTGCGCCCCCGCGTGGGCGCGACCTGGACGAGGGCGGCGAAGGCGGCATCATACAAGCACAGCCGCATGCCGAACCCGAGCACACCCCACGCGGCCAGGTAACCGGTTTGGTCCGTGACCAGCGAGAGCGCATAAAGACCCGCCGACACGATCCCTGTGCCAATGGTCATCACGATGCGTCCGCCGAGGCGATCAATCGCGCGACCGACGCCCGTAGAGACGATCCCCATCACCAGAAGCGCGACCGTGAACCCAAAAAAGACGAAGCCTCGGCTCCATCCCATATCGGACGCGATCGGCCCCGCGAGCACGCCCAGACAATAGAAACTGACGCCCCAGGCCGTAATCTGGGTGATCCCGAGCGCGCAAACAGCGATCGTCATGGGATCGCGGAGCACGGCGCCAAGTCCCAACCCCGATTCGTCGTGCGCGCGCTTCTGCATCGCCATCCGCCCTTCGCCACGACCACGCCTCTGGGCAGAGATTAGCCCGCCGGCGGGCCTCGCGACAGCACGGCGTCGGTCGGTGATCAATTGCGCGTGGAGGATAAACGGCACGCTCAAACGACAACGGCGCCCGATCCGTTGGGATCGAGCGCCGCTGCCCGTCTCGAAAGCCGATCAGCGGCCGATGATATCCATCCGGATGTTCGCCACGCCCTGGCCCTGCATGCCGATGACGCCAGCCGCCGCCTTCGACAGATCGATGATGCGGCCCGCGATATAGGGGCCGCGATCGTTGATCACGACCTCGACCGACCGGCCGTTGCCCAAGTGGGTTACGCGCACCTTGGTGCCGAAGGGAAGCGTCTTGTGCGCGGCGGTCATCGCGTTCGGATTGAACCACCCACCCGAAGCCACCCGCTGCGGCTGCCAGTAGAACGACGCGATTCCGACGCTGCCCCCACCCAAGGACCCTGCCGCCGCATATTCTTTGGTCGGGCTCTTGCGCGCTTTCTTGGTCGCTTTTGGTTGGCTGGATCGGGCGATCTGCTCGTAAGTCTGGCCGACATAGGCGCTGGATGGCCAGCTGCGACCCTCACCGACTTGGGCTTGTGCGGGGGTGGCCGCCGCGAACAGGAACCCCGAGAACGCGACAAGCAACGTTGATAGGAATGCACGCATGACAAAACTCTCCGATTTCACGACGCGGCCTCGGAGGCGGGATGCCTGTTTTCCATCAGGCAAGCATTGCAAGAAAGCGCGAGCGGTGTGGCTGTGCCACCGATCCCCCGTCGTCCCCTGTTCCCCGTTCCGACTGCCAGAACCAGCCCGCGTCTTCCATTGATTGGACAGGACCATGCCTCTCCGTTCCGGCTGTGGTAGGGACAACAGTCGGACATTGTGACGTCAATAAGGCCAATTAAAACATAGTTAACGCTCGTTTTGCTTCGATACCTGCTGAATTATCTTTTCCAACCCCATGGGATCGTCTCTTCATTCGCGAATAAGAAGCCGTCGCTGATCGATCGTCGCCCGCGCTGCGCGATGAAGGTCGTCGTCGCTCGCGCTGCTGATCGGATGCTCGATCGCCACGAACGCGTAGTCCGACATCCCGAGCACGCGGCTCATCAGCTTGGCGGCGCTGGCGAACCGGGTCGTCATCACACCTATTGCGGGAATGCCCGCCTTCTCGGCCGTCACAGCGTCGTGCAGACTGCACGATGAGCAACTGCCTCAATCCCCGATGCCGGTAATGACGGCATCCCAACGCCGCATCTCCTCGGCAATCCACGGATCGGCGGGCGCGCTGTAATTCGATTTCACGCGCGAGACGACTTCGGCGACGCCGCATTCGTCTTTCAAGATGCGGGCGAGGTGGCCGAAGTAGACCTTGGTGCCCTCCTTGCCATTGGAGATGAAGCCCACCGTCTTGCCCTCGAGGGTGGCGAGGCGCGGCGCCAAGAGGCTCAGCGGCGGAGTGGCTTCACTCGTCGGGTCGAGAACGCGCAGAACCATGAATGGGACTCCTTTTGTGACGCGTGTCCGATTGTCAGGATTGCCGGCGGGCCGTCACTTCGAT
>JANOKV010000055.1:0-10885 GCA_031419415.1 Hyphomicrobiales bacterium
GCCGAACTGTAGCGCAGATAAGCACCCGTCTTCTGCAAGCGATCCATGAAGTCGGGGCTGCGCATCAGCGGAATGAAGGGGCCGACGAGGCTTTTGCGCGGACCCGCCAGAACGTCGGCGACGGCCTTTTTCTGAGCCTCGGACAGCTGAGCCTCGGGGATCGGCGGCATACGGGGCGTTTTTTGCGGCATGGGACGATGCTTTCCGACTGTGGCGCCTGGCTCACTCCAGGTGCCGGATGTTTTGGGCAAGACAGCGCCGAGCGGGGCTTGGCGCCGTCGACACGATCAGAGCTTCACCTTGTCGGCAACGTTGTACTTCTTGGCGAGCGCTTCGTATTTTTTCCAAGTGTTGTCGTCCACGTCGATCCCATTTTTGCTGCGATCCTGCTCTTTAATCCACTCGACTTCACCGGGATAGAGCACTTCTTTGACGCCCTTCATGGGCGGTGTCGCCTTGAGGTAATGGGCAAAGTCCGTGACTTCTTTTTTGAAGGTGTCGAGCGGTCGGAACGCTTCGACTTTGAAGCAAGCGATGAAGCAGCCGTCGTTGTGCCGGCCCGTGGGATCGACACCGAAGCCCAGCCCCGGCAACAACGCCGAGAGAATTTCGACCATGACGGACAGGCCATAACCCTTGTGGCCTTCTTCGCCGCCCAACGGCAGCAACACGCCGCCCCTGTCGAAATCATTGGGGTCGGTGGTGGGAGCGCCCTCTTTGTCGACGATCCAGCCCGTTGGGATCTTGATGCCTTTGGCCTGCGCCAGCTTGATCTTACCGGCCGCTACCGCCGATGTCGCCATGTCCAGGCAGAATGCTCCGTCGAGATTGGACGGCATTGCGATCGAAATGGGGTTGGTGCCGACGCGGGCTTCACGACCGCCGAACGGCGCGACCGCCTTGGGCGACCGCCCAGAGTCCGCCGTCATGATGGCGATCATGCCCTCCTTGGCGGCCATGATCGGATAGGCGCCAACCCGTCCGACATGGCTCTGGCGCAGGATCGTGCAGGCGGCCACATTCTGCGTCTTGGCTTTTTCGATGGTCAACTTCATGGCCCGATCGGCGACCGCGAAACCGAAGCCCCAATTGCCGTCGACCACCGTTGTCGTGGCCGATTCCTGCACGATGGTGAACGGCGCTCCGGGCACGATGTGTCCCTTCTCGACGCGATCGATATAGGTCGGGATGGCAATGACCCCGTGGCTGTCGTGGCCCGTCAAATTCGCAAGAACGCAGCCTTCCGCGACCAGCCTTGCCTCCTCGGCTGAGGCGCCTGCAGCCTTCAGCAGGTCTGTCGTGATGGCAGTCAGATGCTTGGGTTGGATGATAGGCATGGCGGTTCCTCCACTGGGTGGGACGACGTCGCTTGACGTTTCCGGAAAGGTTCGACCAACATTCGGCCATCCGTCGCGAGGACGGCAAGCGGAATCTGTGGTTTCTTGCTCGCGCATCGAATTGCTCCGGTTGCAATCGATGGGCGTCGAGATCGAGCCGGTCCCACAACCGGCGCCCCGTGTCAGGAGTGACCCATGCAACAACTCGTGCGCAATACAGATGAAAGCCGTCTCGTCGAGACGGCGAACAGGGTGTTGCCTGCGGGCACGTTCGGGAATACGGCGCTCGATGTCGTCATCGCCAAGGGCAAGGCGGGCCACGTCTGGGACGTGTCGGGCAACGAATACATCGACTACCTTCTCGGATCAGGCCCGATGCTCGTCGGCCATGCGCATCCCGAGGTGACGGCGGCCGTCCAAGCCCAAGTCGCCAATGGCACGACGTTCTTCGTCAACAATCCGCCCGGCATCGAACTCGCTGCCGAGATCGTCGATGCGATCCCGTGCGCCGAGCAGGTACGCTTCGTGTGCACCGGTACGGAGGCCGACCTCTACGCCTTGCGCATCGCGCGCGCCTATCGCAAGCGGGATAAAATCCTGAAGTTCGAGGGCGGCTATCACGGCATGAGCGACTACGGCCTCATGAGTCTGGCGCCCAAGCGCCTCGCCAATTTCCCTACGCCCGTGCCGGATTCGGCGGGCATCCCGAAGTCGGTGCGCGATGAAGTCATCGTCGCCCCCTACAACGACCTCGATGCCGTGCGCAGCCTCATCGCCCAGCACAAGGATGAACTCGCCGCCATCATCGTCGAACCATTCCAGCGGCTGATCGGGCCCAAGCCTGGTTTCCTCGAAGGTTTGCGCAAGATCACGGAAGAGACGGGCATAGTCCTCATCTTCGACGAGGTCGTCACCGGGTTTCGCTGGGCCTATTCGGGCGCACAGGCCTACTACGGCGTGACGCCGGATCTGGCGACTTTCGGCAAGGTTATCGGCGGCGGCTTTCCGTTGGCGGCCATTGCCGGTCGCGCCGACATCATGCGCCATTTCAACAAGGCGGCGGTGCCTGAAGACGAATTCGCCGTGCAGATCGGCACCCTTTCGGGCAACCCCGTCGCCTCGGCAGCGGGCTTGGCGACCATGGCAATATTGAAGCGCCCCGGCGCCTACGAGCAGTTGTTCGCGACCGGGAATACGCTCATGGACGCGCTCGGCCGCATCATGAAGGAAGCCCGCATCCCCGCGCAAATCATCGGCGAGGCGCCGATGTTCGATGTCTGCTTCACCGACAGCGAAGTCTCGGACTATCGCGGTTGGTTCCGCGGCAACCAGGAGATCTCGCGCCACTTCAACGCGTCGCTACTGGCGCAAGGCATCCTGAAGAGCGACAGCAAATATTATATATCGCTCGCCCACGACGACAAAGACGTGGCCCACACGATCGCATCCTGGGAAGTCGCCGCGCGCGCGATCAAGGACGCCAAGTTGGCGTGATGCGCCCCGGTCTCGGCCCGTCGGTTCAATCGGGGCGGCGCATTTCGTGGGCTGCGATGGCGCGGCGGATGATGTCCTCCGCATCGAGGCTCGCGATGTGTCGAGCCGCCAACGCTTTTGCCGGCGGCGGCAGGGGCTGCGCCGCGCTCACCGCTTTCGGTGCGGAAACAATGGGTGCTGCGGGAACGGCCGGAGGCGTGTCGACACGCTCGGGCCCGCGGCCGTAATTGGGGCTCCAGGGCTCGCTCGGATCATCTGTCGTGTTGGCGCGATGGCGCGGCGCGTGTTGAGCGGGAAGCCCATCCGCTTCGACTTGGAGCTTCCATGTGCCGATGTGGGTGGCCGTGGCCGGCGGTGGTTGCGGACCGGCAAGGCCCGACGGGGCCTGCGGGGCGGCACAGGCGTTGCACAGCAGCGCGACGCCAACCAGGCTCCAACGCAGCGAGGAGCGCAGAGCGCGACGCGCGCTCTCGACGCAAAACGAACGAAACATGACTGACGCCTTCTCAACCGAAACGACAAACGCAACATGACGCGGCCCATCGTGACGGGTCATGGTTGATCGTTGGTTAAAGGCCGTTCGATTTCGACCCGAAGCTGGTTATCCCCAGTGGGCAACCCCGCGCGTTGCCATCGGCCTAAGTGGGGACGCTGCGCGCGCCTCCGCCTGCGGGAGGAGCTGTCAGCACGGGCCGCAGCATCTCGACCAAGCGGCGGGCAAAGGCGTCGTCGATTGCGTCCTCGGCGCCGGAGAGCAGACGATACCAAAAGGCGCCATAGATGATGTCGAGAACCAAGTCGACGTCGACCTCGCGCCGAAACTGGCCACTGGTCAAACCACCCTCGAGGACCTGTCGCATCATGCTCCGGCGGGTCAACACGAACAGCCCGTAGAATTTGGCCCGAAATTCAGGATCGAGTTGAGCTTCCGCGATCAGGCTTCGGACGGTGCGCCCGACGGCAGGAATGCGCGTGGCGTCGAAAAACCGTCGCAGCAAGCTTTCCAAATCGGTGAAGGCGTCACCCGAAGGACGAAGCGGAGGAAGGCTCTTCAACACGCGATCCGTGTAGGCCTCGAGCACGACGTCGGCCTTGCTGTCCCACCACCGATAAATCGATTGCTTGCCGACTTTGGCTTCCGCCGCGATCCGCTCAATGGAAATGCGGGCATAGCTTTCTTGCTCGAGCAGATCGGCAGCCGCCCGCAAAATGGCATTGTGGGTGGCAGAGCTGCGGGGACGTCCCGGTGGCCGGGCAGGGGGAAATTCGGTCATGGTTCGGTCGGCTCGAATCTCGAAGATCAAGGAAACGAGGCGGATCGTATCACGGTTCGCCGTGCTGCCGACACCTGCGCTGGCCCTTCATTCGCCCCGAAAGGGTCGGGCCCGACCGAGGCGTTGCCGTCTTTCACCCGGGCAATACTGTCTCAAGCGCCGCTGCCTCAAGCGCCGCTTGAGCTGCGAAGGGCGCTCTGCGAAGCTGGGAGTCGAATGGCTCCGATAAAATGAAGGGCATCCAGCGCATGAACCGTGCAACCGAGATCGCAATTCTCAAACGTATGCTCGACTATGTGGAGACCGGCACGACGGCTGTCGCGCCCGAGCCGTGGGAAAACGAGGTGTCATCCTATACCTGCCCCGCGCGCCATAAGCGGGAAGCCCAGGTGCTGTTTCGTGAGCATCCCATCGTCATGGGGTTTTCGCGAGATTGGGCAGAGCCCGGCAGTTACTCGACAGAAGACTTTACCGGCGTGCCGATCCTGATCGTGCGCGGCCAGGATGGAAAATTACGCGCGTTCTTGAATGTGTGCCGGCACCGGGGGGCCAAGGTGGCGCAGGGGTCGGGAAAAGCCGGCCTCTTTTCGTGCCCTTATCATGCCTGGACCTATAATCTCGACGGACGCATTCGCGGCATTCCCGACGAAAAGGCCTTTCCAGGCGTGCGCCAGGAGCGCCCCAGTCTCACAGCCCTGCCTCTCGCGGAAAAATTCGGCATCGTCTGGGCGCTTTCGACGCCCGCCGCAGACGGCTCGAGCGACCTGGACATCGATTCTTGGCTCGGTGGATTGGGACCCGATCTCGCCTATTGGAAGCTCGATACCTACGATTCGTTCGAGCGGCGAAGCGTGCCCGAAACGATGAACTGGAAAATTCTCGTCGATACGTTCCATGAGGGCTATCACATTGGTTTCTTGCACCGCGACAGCCTGACGGGAATCCTGCACGGCAACGTCGCGGATTTCGAATCTTTCGGGACCAATCATCGGTTGATCTTTCCTCGCAGCAAACTTCAACGCCTCAAAGAAACACCTGAAGAAAGTTGGGATTTGATGTGGAACTCAGCGATCGTCTATTCGCTGTTTCCCAATACATTGCTCGTCATGCAAGGCGACCACGCCGAGATCCATCGCGTCTTCCCGACGGATGGTCGCGTCGATCGGGCGATCATGCAGACAGCACTCTACGTTCCCAAGCCCGTCGCCAATGAAGAGGAGCGGCTGCATTGGGTGGCGAACCTCGACCTCGTCATGAAGGTCGTATCGACAGAAGATTTTCCAGCTGGCCGATCCATGCAGATTGGTTTCGAGTCCAAGGCCCAGACACATACGGTTTACGGCCGCAACGAACCGGCGATGATCCACTACCATTCTTCGATGCGCACGGTGCTGGGCTTGGATGGCGCCGAAGGACAACCCCGTTCAATAGCCTGAAAACATGTGAAACCGTACTTGACACGGACTTCGCGAGGTGGACTCAATGCGTCAACGAAGGTTCCCGGGACAATAGCCACGACATGCTCTTGCCCGATTGAACCCGCGACGAAGTGAGGGAGAAAGCGCGTGAACGGATCGGGTCGCCGCACAGAGTGCGGTTGTGTGGGCGCATGGGCAACGCCCAAGACCCCGTGGTGCTGCTGATGTCGATGGCGCAGGAAAAGGTTGCCACGTCCGCTGTTGCGCACGCTCCAGTCATGCTGAGTGTTACGGGCGTTGCGAAGAAGTTCGGCGGGGTGGTCGCGAACGCCGGCATATCCGTCGACGTGCCGAAGGGAAAAATTCTCTCGGTCATCGGCCCCAACGGGGCGGGAAAAACCTCACTGCTCAACATGGTCTCGGGCTTCTACAAGCCCGACGAAGGGCGTATCGAGCTCGAAGGGCAAGAGACGACCTTTCTGCGACCCAGCGACATTGCCGCCCTCGGCGTCGCTCGCACGTTTCAGAATATCGCGTTGTTTTCCGGTTTGACGGTGCTCGATAACCTGATGCTCGGCCGCCACGTCCACATGAAATCTGGTGTCTTCGCGAGCGTGGTTTACTGGGGACCAGCGAAACGAGAAGAGATCGCCAATCGCGAAGTGTGCGAAGAGATCATCGATTTCCTCGAGTTGCAGGATCTGCGTAAGCAGCCGACCGCAGCACTGGCTTACGGCTTGCGCAAGCGCGTCGAGCTCGGTCGTGCGCTGGCGCTGCAGCCGCGCCTCCTTCTTCTGGACGAGCCCATGGGCGGCATGAACCAGGAAGAAAAGGAAGATATGGCGCGCTTCATCCTCGACGTGAACCAGGAGCGCGGCGTGACCGTCATGCTGATCGAGCACGACATGGGTGTCGACATGGATATTTCGGACCGGGTCGTCGTCCTCGATCGTGGTCGGAAGATTGCGGAAGGGACGCCGGCTGAAGTGCAAGCCGATCCCGCCGTTATCTCGGCCTATCTCGGCACCAAGGGAGAGCCGAAGGTATGAGCCCCGCACTCGCCGATGCCGGCACACTTCCCAAACTCCTGCGTGCCAACGCGCGCAGTTTTGCCACGCAGCCCGGGATGCGCGAAAAGGATCGCGGTATTTGGAAGACGATGTCGTGGGCCGATTGTTATGACTATGCGCAGGACGTCGGCCTGGGGTTGCTCGACAGCGGGTTCCAGCGCGGCGAGAAGCTGGCCGTGGTTGGTGACAATCGCCCCTCGCTCTACCTGGCGCAACTGGCTGCGCAGGCTGTGGGCGGCATCGCTGTGCCCGTCTACCAAGACGCCATCGCAAGTGAGTTGGTCTACGTCCTGAACCATGCCGAGGTTTCGGTGATCGTCGCCGAAGACCAGGAGCAGGTAGACAAGATCTTATCGCTCCAAGATCAACTGCCGCGGTTGCGATGGGTCATTTACGACGATCCCCGTGGGTTGACGGACTATAAGCAACCAATTTTGCGTTCTCTGAAGGACCTGCTCGCGTCGGGCAAGGCGTTCGGCGTTAGCGAACCGAACTTGTTCGAGCGCGAGCTCGACAAGGGCGCCGCTGACGATATCGCGATGATTGCCTATACGTCCGGCACGACGGGCCGAGCCAAGGGTGCTCTTCTCAGCCATCGCAACATGGTGGAAACCGCGCGAAGTTATGTGTCCGTCGAGAACGTTCGGCGCGGCGACAATTGGCTGGCCTATCTGCCGATGGCCTGGGTCGGTGATGCGATGTATTCGCTATCGGTGGCGCTCGTGGTGGGCGCAACCGTCAATTGTCCCGAAAGTCCGGCGACAGTGCCTCGGGATCTGCGCGAGTTGGCGCCGACGGGGCTCCTTGCCCCCCCTCGTGTGTGGGAAAGCCTGTTGACGCAAATCCAAGTGCAGGCTGCCGATTCCTCACCATTGAAACGAGGCGTCTTCGAATATTTTCGCGGTGTCGCCGAACGTCGCGAACTGCTGATCACCGACGGCAAGTCGGTACCGTTCGGCTTGGCGCTCGCCTATGGACTCGGTGAGATCATGGTCTATGGACCCGTCCGCGATCAGCTCGGCTTCTCCAAGGCGCGCTGGGCGGTGACGGGTGGCGCGCCGTTGGGTCCAGACACCTTCCGCTTCTTCCGTTCTTTCGGCATCAATCTGAAGCAGGTCTACGGCGCCACAGAAGCAAGCGCCCTCGTGGCCATACAGCGGGACGGTGAGGCGGACCCCAACACGGTCGGCAACGCAGTGCCGGGTCTCGAAGTCAAAATCGACGCCAACGGCGAGCTTCTCATTCGGGGTCCGGGGGTTTTCGTCGGATACTACAAACAGGACGATGCGACGGCTGAAACCAAATCAGCCGACGGGTGGCTCAAGACGGGAGACGCCGCCGTGATCGATCCGCGTGGCCATCTGGCCATCATCGATCGCGCCAAGGATGTGGGTCGCTTGTCGGACGGTACGGCGTTCGCGCCGCAATTCGTCGAGAACAAACTCAAGTTCAGTCCCTTCATTCGCGAGGCGGTGGCCTTCGGGCACGAACGCCCGTTTGTCACAGCCATGATCGCCATCGATATGAACACGGTCGGGAACTGGGCCGAGCGTCGGGGGCTAGCCTATACCAGTTTCATGGATATCGCGCGAAAACCCGATGTGGCGGCCTTGATCGTCGGGGAAGCCGCAAAGGTCAATGCAACGTTGCCTGAATCGCTGCGCGTGCGACGGGTCTTGCTCCTCGAGAAAGAGCTCGAGGCCGATGACAACGAGATGACGCGCACACGCAAAGTTCGGCGCGGGTATGTCGCCGAAAAATACGCTTCGGTTCTCCAAGCTTTTTATGGTGACAAGGCCAGCGCCGAAGTCACCGTAGAAATCACCTTCGAGGATGGCCGAAAAACATCGATGACGTCCACCATTGCCGTGCACGACGTGCCGGCGGCCACTGTTGCCGCGCGAGCGGCTTGAGGGAGATATACGTGCTCGAAGAGCTGCAATTCGGCCTGTCTCTCGTCGTCAGTGGCATCACGATCGGGATGATGTACTCGCTGATCGCCCTGGGTTTCGTCCTCGTTTACAAAGCAACCGACGCGATCAACTTCGCCCAAGGCGAGTTCGTGATGCTTGCGGGCTATGCTGGCGCGCTCACCCTTGCGGGCTTTCTCGGCTACGGTTGGGGCGGGGTGGCCATGGCTGTCGTTATGTCCCTGATCGTGATGGTCGGTTTTAGTTTTGGCCTCGAGCGAGTGGTCTTGCGGCCCCTGCTCGGGCGACCCGTCGTTGCCGTCATCATGGCGACCATTGGCCTCGCCGCCATTCTGCGGGGGCTGCCGCCGATCACGGTTGGCGCCTCGACCCTGACTCTGCCGCTGCCGCTTCCCGAGGCGAATTTGGACCTCGGTGTCGTGACATTGCCGCCGATTCAAGTTTTAGGGGTCGTGGTTTCGCTTCTGTGCCTCGCGGTCTTCACGTGGTTCTTTCTCAAGAGCCGTAAAGGTGTGGCGATGCGGGCCGTCGCCGACAATCAGCAAGTGGCGATGGCTATGGGCATCAACGTCGAGCGTTATTTCGCGATCGCCTGGGCGATGGCGGGTATCGTCTCGGCGCTCGGCGGCATCATTTGGGGCAGCATGCTCGGCGTCGACACGCAGTTGGCTCTGGTTGGGCTGAAAGTGTTTCCGGTGGTCATCCTGGGGGGGCTCGACTCCATCGTCGGAGCTGTTATCGGCGGCCTCATCGTGGGTGTGGTGGAAAGTTTGGCGGCCGGCTATCTCGATCCTTATGTCGGCGGAGGCACGAAGGATTTTGCACCCTACGTGCTGATGATCGCGATGCTAATGTTCAAGCCGTACGGCATGTTCGGCAAACGCAAGATCGAGCGCGTCTAATCTTTTTCGAGCAGGATAGGTGCCGACGTGTTTCATCGCGAAGCTGGAAACTTCAAATCGACCTACGCCCAGGACATGGCGCTCTTTCCGCTGCCCTTGGCCAAGTACACAGCGGCGGTCCTTCTCGTCGCTGTGGGGCTCATTGTTCCGTTCACCCTGCACGAGTACTACTTGTCGGTATTTATTCAGGTCTATATCGCCATCGTCGGGGCTCTCGGCCTCAATGTGCTGGTTGGTTGGACGGGGCAAATATCGATCGGGCATGCCGCGTTCATGTCGGTCGGCGCTTACACGGCGGCAAATCTCGCCGTAAAACTCGGACTGCCGTTCTGGCTGACGCTACCTGCGGGCGGATTGATGGCCGCCTTCATTGGCGCCATCGTCGGGATCCCGAGCCTGCGGATCAAGGGCACCTACCTCGCCATTGCAACGCTCGCGAGCCAGCTCATCATCGAGTGGATCATCAATCACACGCCGGCAATTTCGGGCGGCGCTGCGGCCTCGATCGAAGTGCCGCGCCCGATGCTGTTTGGAACGCCGCTCAAGACGAACTTCCAGCTCTACTACTTCACGCTGTTTTTTGCGCTCCTCGCGATCGTGGCGACGATGAACCTCGTGCGAAGTCGTATCGGTCGCGCGTTCGTTGCCATTCGCGATCAGGATATCGCGGCCGAAATCATCGGCATCAACATCTTCAAATACAAGTTGCTCGCGTTCGCCATCTCGTCGTTTTACGCGGGCGTATGCGGGGTGCTCTACACCTACTACTTCGGCATCGCCAACTACGAGGCGTTCCAAATCGTGGTGTCGATCGACTATCTGGCGATGATCATCATCGGAGGACTGGGATCGGTGCTCGGCACCATCCTGGGGGCGATTTTCGTCACCACGCTGCCTTACGTCATTCGCGAGGTCGTCAACGCGGTTGGCATCTATATCTGGGATCCTGCGGCGCTGTCGGCCATCGCGGCGAGTATGCGGCTCGTCATCTTCGGATCACTGATCATCTTCTTTTTGGTGGTCGAGCCCGAGGGACTGGCGCGATTGTGGCGCAATATTCGCAATTACTTCCGTAGCTGGCCGTTCTCTTACTAGAGCTCGTGCGGACGACTGTGTGGAAGAAGGAGGAAAGATCATGTGGACTGCAAGGATCAAGACACTGGGGGCAGCGGTCGGCCTCGTCGGGCTCATGTCTCAGGGCGCCATTGCCCAGGACAAAGAGCTGGTTATCGGCATGCAGTGCGATCGCACGGGGCCGACACAGATTACGGGCACGACGCTCTGCCCCGCCTATCATGATTACGTCGCGCTGGTGAACAGCAAGGGCGGTATCGGTGGCTTCAAATTCAAGGTCATTGAGATCGACCATGAATACAAGGTGCCGCCCGCCATGGAAGCGCATGAGCGCTTCAAGAAGGAAGGCGCGATCTTCCACAGCGTCTACGGCACACCGCAGATT
>JANOKV010000056.1:0-3457 GCA_031419415.1 Hyphomicrobiales bacterium
CCCAGAAGACCAGTTCACCCCACCGGGCGGAGAAGGCTTGGCCGCGCCCCGATTGGCCAGCTTGGATGATGACCGGGCGGCCTTGCGGCGAGCGCGGCACGGTGAACGGCCCCTTCGACTTGAACCATTTGCCGGTGTGGCTGAGCTGGTGAACCTTCTCCGGGTGGGCGAACAGCCCCTCCGCTTTGTCGACGACCAGGGCGTCGTCCTCCCAACTGTCCCAATGGCCGTGCACGATTTCCATGAATTCGTCGGCCACGTCATACCGAAGGTCGTGCTCGAGATGGTGATCCTGGCCCATGTTGTGGGCCTCCGAGTCGTTGAGCGAGGTCACGACATTCCACGCGGCGCGGCCAGCCGTCATCAGATCGAGCGTCGCCATCACGCGCGCGACATGGAAGGGCTGGTAATAGGTCGTCGAATAGGTCGAGCCGAGGCCCAGGTGGCGGGTCGCCATGCCCATGCAGGCGAGGATCGTCACCGGGTCCATTTTGACGACGCGCGCGCCGTGACGGACGGCCTCGCGGTGGTCGTTGCCCAGGATGTCGGGCATAGCGAGGCGGTCATCGAAAAAGCCCAGGTGGAATTTGCCGTCCTCGAGCGTGCGCGCGATGCGTTGGAAATACTCCGGTCCCAGGAAGTCCGAGGCGGACTCGGGATGGCGCCAGGAGCCGATGTAATTGGAGCAATTCTGCGCCTGCAGGAACCCGATCAGGGCCATTTGTCGTGTCTTCGATGCCATTTGGAGGACTTTCTCGGGGCGTGCGGTGGCCCGCCGGGATACCTTGTCCGGACACGGTAGCGGTTTTGGGGGAAGGCGTCACGGTGGCACCAGAGAGCTAGACTAGGCGCCGGATCGAGGGAGGACGTCGCGACTCTTATCAACAACATTCGCCAGAATTATTGTTCTCTATTCGTTCGGGATCATCTATGGTTGTCCTGGATTCCTTCAAAACATCGGCGATCGGGCGAACGACCTGTTGCCAGGATCGGGAATGGCCAATGTCGAAACGAAAGCACGAGAAATGCCCTGAGTTCGATGCGAATTTGCGACAGATCATCGTCCCGAGCGCGCCAGAACCCCTCGCGGCGGTCGATTTCACCGGCAGCGTCGGCACTTCGCCGGAAGACGTTCGCATTGCAGAAGATAAAGATGGCAATATCTGCATCAGCGACCTCTTCGTCATGGCGGGTCGACCAAAAAACCGCAGGCCAAACGATTGGCACAGGGGTGCACGAGCACAAGCTCTCGAAAATGCGCTTCGTCAAAAGATTACGGGAGATTCCCGTAAACACGAAAAAAAACAAGATGTTTCCTTGTATTACACGGCTGGAAAGGGTGGCGGGTCGAAGACTTTCACGCATCCCGTCCTGGCCTTGGACTATGCGGAATTCGTCGACCCGAAGCTCGGAATCGTCGTGAGGGACACGTTCCTCCGTTACAAGGCGAACGACGTGACGCTCGCTGTCGAAATTATGACGGCGCTGTCAGAGCAGGCGGAATACGACGAATTGAGGGTCGAACTTCGTGCTTTGGTCAAGAAGCACAACAGAGAATCGGCGGGTGTCGCGCAAGAAGCCGGGGTGCAAGATTTCGCGGCCTATAACGGGGCCGGGCTTCGGGGCCTCTATGGTGGTCTCAACAAAGCGCAGGTACTCAAGAAGAAGGGTCTGGCGTCCGACGATCACCATCTCGAGTTTGCAGGTCATGAGGAACTTGCGGCCAACTATTTCAAGGCCACTCAAGCGATCGCCAAACTCAAGCGCGATAAGATCAAAGGTCAGGGCGCTGCGGAGCATTCGCATGAAATCGTAGGTCTTGCCGTGCGCAATACAATCAAGGAACTCGGCGGAACCATGCCAGAAGACGAGCCCGCGCTCGAACATGTCAGGGAGGCAGAGAAACGCCTGAAGGCGGCGGAGCGCGAAAGGGTCAAAGCGCTTCCAAAAGTGCCGCCGGAGCAATCCTAACGCCGAACTCAAGAAGTCGGCACGACTAAAACCGCCCCTTGCCCCTTGTCAACCGCCGCCTGCGACGGTAAACACCGGGCACTTGCACTCAAATCCACACGCGGACCTCGCGCCCTTCCGGATCATCGGTGGGGCGCTCCGGTGGGTCGCCTGAACTCAGGCGACGCTCTTTCGGTCCGTGGAGGCTCAACCGGAACAGGACCACACCATGGCGCTTCCCGCCTACAATATGCGTCAGCTTCTCGAAGCCGGCGTTCACTTCGGCCACCAGAGCCACCGCTGGAACCCGAAGATGCAATCCTACATCTTCGGCGCGCGCAACAACATCCACATCCTCGACCTCGCCCAGACCGTGCCGCTGCTGCATCAGGCGCTGGTGCAGGTGTCGGAAGTCGTCGCCAAGGGTGGCCGGGTGCTCTTCGTCGGCACCAAGCGCCAAGCCTCTGACGCGATCGCCGAAGCCGCGAAACGCTCGGCCCAGTATTACATCAATCATCGCTGGCTCGGCGGCACGCTGACCAACTGGAAGACGATCTCCGCCTCCATCCGCCGCCTGCGCCAGCTCGACGAGCTGCTGGCTGGCGACACGTCCGGCCGCACGAAGAAAGAGTTGCTCAACATCCAGCGCGAGCGCGACAAGCTCAACCAGGCGCTGGGCGGCATCAAGGATATGGGCGGATTGCCGGATCTACTGTTCGTCATCGACACGAACAAAGAAGACATCGCGATCAAGGAAGCGCAGAAGCTCAAGATCCCGATCGTCGCCATCATCGACAGCAACTGCGATCCCGACGGCATCGATCACCCGGTGCCTGGAAACGACGACGCGGGCCGCGCCATCACGCTCTACTGTGACTTGATCGCGCGCGCCGCGATCGACGGTATTGCGCGCGCCCAGTCATCGTCGGGTGTCGACGTGGGCGCCGCCGAAGCTCCGCCCGAGGAAATGCTGCCCGAAGTCGACGTGCCAGCATTCCGCGGCATCGATGCGCCGCGTGGCGAAGCCGACGATCTCAAGCGGATCACCGGCGTCAGCCCGAAGCTCGAGCAGAGCCTGAACGATTTGGGCGTTTTCCACTTCTGGCAGCTCGCCGACCTCGACGCCACGGCCGTGGCGTCGTTGGACAATTCACTCAAGACGCGCGGCCGCATCGAACGCGATGGTTGGGTCGCCCAAGCCAAGAAACTGGCGGATACTGTCGCCGTTTGATCCAGTCCGGCCCAGAGATGGGCTGGAACTGGGTCCGCAGCGTTGCGATTGACCGCGCTGAATGCGCATTGCATCTCGTGGGCGTCGGTTGGGCGCCCGCCAAACATTGGATACGCTCATGGCCACGATCACAGCAGCCCAAGTCAAGGAACTCCGGGACAAGACCGGCGCTGGCATGATGGACTGCAAGACCGCGCTCACAGAGACCCAGGGTGACCTGGAGCAGGCGGTCGATTGGTTGCGCAAGAAGGGCTTGTCCAAGGCCGCCAAGAAGGC